>JAITCR010000018.1 GCA_031282985.1 Nitrososphaerota archaeon
TAGGGTTTGGGTTGGATGGTGCCTGTGGTTTGGTATCGTTTGTAGATTTTTGTTATGGTGCTGCGGCTTGTGTTTAGCCATTTCATGATGGTTTTTTCGTTTTCTCCTCTTTGTTTTGCTGTTATGATCAGTTCTCTTTTGTCGTTTGATACAGGCCTCATTTGTTCATCTTCTTTGATGAAGATATGTCACTGCATCAATTTAAAGTAACCTTGCTATATTGTTTTAGTTGTTTTGTTATTGTGGGGGTGGGTATTTTTTGCAGGATTTCTATGCTTGGTATTTCTGTGTTATAGGGGTTGTTTGTGGATAACATTTTATGCCAACATATTTTACTCTTAGAGCCTGTTTAATATCTTTTAAGAACGTGTATGTTGTGTAATAAATGACAACAATCTGAGAGGTAGATGTAATGTATGAGGGCAATTTATCCCGGTGATATAACACGTAGACAACTTGAAGTAATACGCCTGACACTTGAATCGGCACGTAAAACAACACATCCACACACCATAGATCTCTATGACATTTTTTGTGCCGCACCTACCAAAAAAGAGAAGACTACCGCTGACATTCACTACCCATGATTTTCCCAAATGACAAATCTGCTACTACCCTACAACGTTTGAAGAACAGCAAAAGAAGACAAAGAAAGTGTCCTTGATTGTGTTTTGCACGAATTAGTTGAGGTGAGCGTGTCTTTAATGGTCGAGAGCAACAGACAAGTATGATTATCGTGGATTCTAGGAGTGTTAAAAATACTGATACTGCGGAGCAGAAAGGCTTTGATGCGGGGAAAAAACGTTCGGCGTTAAATTGCGTATAGGTGTTGATACGTTTGGTTTGCCGCATGTAATGTTTGTCAGTACGGCTAATGTAACTGATTGTGAGGGTGCGGTGACAATGATTGGTTATGCTGTGCCTATCTGTCAAGGTGTTAAACTATTCTGGTTGATGTGAGTTATACTGGAAAAGTTTTGCTATCAGGGTTAAGGGGTTGATAGGGGCAGGTGTTGAGGTTGTTGAGCGTAGTGAGTTGCACAAGTTTGTGGTTCTTTTTAAGTGTTGGGTTGTTGAGTGTTCGTTTGGTTGGCTTGAGGATTATTGTTTGTTGTGGAAAAATTGTGAACGAAAAATTCCCAACACCCTGCAAGCCACAAAATTAGTGTTTATTTCGCTACTATTACGGAGATACTAAACAGGCTCTTAGAAAAGCCAGAAATACTTTACTATTAATTTCTATTATTCATTAGAGGGATTGTTTGAGCAGTAAACTAAGCCAAAGTTATCAAGATTACATTGATGGAATGAGGCAACAATTAAAAGAGTTATACACAGTTAGTGATGGTGCCCGAGCCAAAGGCTTGGATCCTGCTTTAAAGACTGAATGCATCGAAGCTCAAGACATTGCTGACTTGGTTGAAGGCCTTGTTGGACCAAAAAATGTTGCTTTAAGTATCCGTAGATTAAGTAGTCAGATGTCGCGTGAAGAAGTAGCTTTCAAAGTTGCGCAAGAAATTGCTCAAGGAAAATTTGTCATAACAGATGGAAAACAGCTTCCTGACGAACTAGCCGAGCAGGCTATTAGGACTGCCCTTGCAATTTTCACTGAAGGTTTAACTGCTGCCCCAATTCAGGGTATCGCTCAAGTTAAAATAAAAAAGAATGCTGATCAAACCCGTTATTTAGCGATTTATTTTGCTGGTCCAATTCGTTCAGCAGGAGGGACCGATCAAGCTTTAACATTAGTTGTAGGTGATTATGTTCGCCGTGAGCTAGGATTAGATACATATAAGCCTACGGAAGAAGAAATTTCTCGTTTTGTTGAAGAATTGCGGCTATACGAACGTTCTGTGGGGCGTTTTCAATATCACATTCCAGATGAGGAACTGCATAAAGCTCTAAAACTTGTTCCAGTAGAATGCACAGGTACTGAATCAGACCCTGTTGAAGTTTCTTCATATCGTAACTTGGAACGTGTAGAAACTAACCGCGTTCGAGGTGGTGCATTAAGAGTCATTAATGACGGTATTGTTGGTCGTGCACAGAAAGTATTCGTAATCATTGATAAATTGGGTTTTCAGAACTGGGATTGGTTAAAAAATTTCAAAAAAATGTCTGAGAAAAAATCCGGCGGTTTCATGGATGATGTTATCGCGGGAAGGCCTATCTTTGCTTTTCCGTCAACTCGAGGGGGTTTTCGGCTTAGATATGGTCGCTCACGTAATACCGGTCTTTCAGCAGTTGGTATTCATCCGGCTACAATGCTTGTGGTTGAAGGCTTTTTGGCAGCGGGTACCCAGATGCGTTTGGAGCTTCCAGGAAAGGGAGGTGTTACCCTGCCTGTAGATAGTCTTGAAAAACCCGTTGTTCTCCTTAAGGATAATTCTGTTGTACGGGTATCGCTTGAAAACTTTCCTGACGTTAAAGACCAAATTCAAAAAATTCTTTTTCTTGGAGATATATTGATTGATTTTGGTGATTTTCTTTACTGTAACAAAGCCTTATTACCTTCAGGATATGTAGAAGAATGGTGGATTAAAGATTTAAAAAATGCCATTATAACAAAATTTGGTGGTGACAGCAAAAAAGTTGCTGAAGTATGTGGTTTTTCAGTACAACAACTTGAAAGCTTCTTTGTTGATCCATTTAAAAATAAACCCACCGTTAAACAAGCAAGCGAGCTAAGTCAAAATTTGGATATACCACTAGCTCCCAGCTGTCTTCTTTTTTGGTCTGGACTATCCACCACTCAAGAAGTTAATTGTTTAAAAAATTGGTTGGTTGACTGTGAAGTAACTTCTGATGAGGGGTTTATATGTAGCATAATCGGACCGTTTAGTGATGGAGTTGTATCCTTGCTTAGAAAAATTTTGTTACCTCATCGGGTTGTTGAGAATAAAATTGTGGTTGAGGGTGAGGATGCTGCTGTTTTTGGATTTACGCTCGGTTATGGTACCACTCGGTTCAAGCAGGCTATACAAGCTGATGCTGTATTGACTTTGTTGACTAGCTTTAGTGGTGTACAGATTAAGGATAAGGCTCCAAGTTATGTGGGTGGCCGTATGGGCCGACCTGAAAAAGCTAAACCCCGTGAAATGAAGCCCACAGTACATGTGCTGTTCCCTGTAGGGTTAGCTGGTGGTATTCATAGAGATTTTGTTGAGGCTGGCAAAAAACGTCCAGTATTTGTTGAAATAGCCAAACGAAAATGTCCTCAATGTAAATCTTACACGTTAAAAATTCGCTGTTCCACTTGTAACTGTGATACAGTTGCAGAAAATTCGTGCCCCCGATGTGGTAAAGCTATGAAGGGTAACTATTGTGGTGAATGCAAAACGAAAACAAAATCGGTTTTGTATTATAAACGGCCTGTTAATTTTAAGGAAATGCTTGACTCTACTTGCGCTTCTTTAGGTGTTCCTGTTCCCAAGATACTTCGTGGCGTTAAAGGCTTGACCAATGAAGATAAAATGCCTGAAATCTTTGCAAAAGGCGTTCTGCGAGCTAAATACGATGTATCTACTTATAAAGACGGTACAATTCGTTTTGATGGTACCAACGCGCCTTTAACACATATAACGCCCGCTGAAATAGGTGTTTCAGTTGAAAAACTGCGTTCCTTGGGATATGGTTATGATGTTCGTGGTAAAAAATTGACAGACTCTAACCAGATTTTGGAGCTAAAAATTCAAGACGTAGTTATTCCCTGGAGAGCAGGTAAATATTTTATCCAGATAGCAAACTTCATTGATGACCTGCTCGAACGTGTCTATAAACTATCACGTTTCTATAACATTAAAACAACTGAGGATCTTGTCGGACAATTGATTTTCGGTTTAGCTCCTCACACTTGTGCCTGTATTCTTGGACGCGTAATTGGTTATACTGATCGTAATTTGATTTATGCTCACCCGATTTGGCACTCTGCTAAGCGTCGAGATTGTGATGGTGACGAAGATGCTATTATGCTAGCCCTTGATACGTTGATTAATTTCTCACGTCAATACTTACCTGCTCAAATCGGTGGAATCATGGATGCCCCCCTTTTAATGATTCCTTTTGTTAATACAAAAGAGGTTCAGCGGCAAGCTCACGATTTTGATGTGAGCACAACTTATCCCTTGGAGTTTTATCAAAAATCTTGCCAGAAAGTTGAGGCTAGATCGATAAGTTTACTTATGGATACTATCAACCATCGGCTCGGTACTGAAGCACAGTTTGAAGGCTTTATGTTCACTATGCCCACAACAAACATCAATTTGGGTAATGCACAAAGCTCATATAAAGACCTTAAAACGATGAATGAAAAACTTATTCTGCAGTTGAGTTTAGGTGAACATTTAGAGGCTGTTGATGCTAAACGTGTTGCCTTTAAAGTTATCAACACACATTTTATGCGTGACATTGCTGGAAACTTGCGCGCATTCTCAACTCAGTCATTTCGATGTAAAAAATGTAACAAAAAATTTCGGCGTTTGCCTTTGACTGGGCTTTGTTCTTACTGCGGTGGAAATTTAACCCTTACGGTTTACCGAGGTAACATTGAGAAATACCTACTAATCGCTCAATATTTGGTGGATAAATATGGACTACCTAAATATTACACTCAACGATTGATTTTAATTAAGGAAGAGCTTTCTTTTATGTTTGATAACAAGAAGGCCAAGCAGGCTACTCTTTTTGATTTTGGTTAGCTAAAACTTTACAAATGAAATTGTGTATTAATGTTTGAGGGGAAAAAATTACACAAATGTTTCATCCAAATGCTTACCTGAAAAAAGTTCATAATGTACGTTGTGGCCTTAAAGCAAGAACAAAACTCTTGTTGCTACTTGATGTTAAATTTTGTAGCACTAGCGAATTATCAAGTAGAACAGCGCTTTCATATGATGTTGTGATGTATCATTTACGCTTGCTGTGTCGTGAAGGTATTGTTGAACATAAGGGTGGTAGAAGATACATTTGGTTACCTACAGATGTTGGACAGGCCCGTTTGGCTTGATTTTTATAAATTCACATGTACATGGTGCTTGTTGACATTTTGGGCATTTGTGGTTGTATTTCTCTAAAGCGACTTTTTCAAGATCTACGTTTGTGATGTTCGCTAAAGACACCAACCATGCTATGACATCAGCAAACTCTCTTTCTAAAGCTGCCTGATTTTTGTTGTTCAATGCTTCTTTAAGTTCTTGTAACTCATCACTGAGCCATTTAAAAGTTGCCTCTACTCCACGTTCTTTATCACTTTTAATGTATAAATATTCCATCATTTTTTGAAATTCACAAATTTGCAACTATAACCCCGACTTAGATATTGCATTATCTAATTTTAAGTAATTAAAATTTTTTTACACAACATTAATAATCTACAAGAAAATATGAATAGTCACTTAACTAATATCGTGGGAATGTTAATGAGTAAAAAAAAGAATGATGCAGGTCCAATGCCTGCTGCAAGCGCCGGTTTACTCAGATTTTTTGAAGAAGAAACCGAAGGCGTTAAAGTTAGGCCTGAACTTTTAGTGGCTATCTCTATTACCTTAATTGTTGTGTCTGTTCTGGCAAAAATTTTCTTTTAAAGAACTCCTTTTTAAATTTTTTTATCGTTGTCTACTTTGTGTTTGTTGTAATACTTCAAATCTTTGAATTTCTTTTAAATTTAGATATAAGTCACCTGCTTCTTCTTTGCTTGCTATTTGTGGAATTGGTTGTGCAAGTGTTGCACGTAAAATTATGGCATCTGCTTCTGATAGCCAGATACCTGCTAGTTCTTGAGTGACTGCTTCTAAAGTCCCTTCATAACCGTAGGCTGAATCTATTATTATTCTAACTCTCTTGCCAATGTTCCTTTCAAGCATATGAAATACAGACGGAGGCAAATTTTGCGCTGGCATAGACTTTGCAGAATTTACATAACTGTTATTTTAGGGATAAAACAGTTCCCCTTGTTAAATTGCTTTTATATATGATACTTATTGAGCTTTTAGATTCAAATAGTTGATGTGTTTTGAGCTTTTTTTGTCTAAAATCGGCATGTTTGCTTGCTTGAAAGTGTGAAATTTTGTATTTATTGTCAAATAATTTATCCTTAACTTAAGCTACATTTTAATAACTCTGACAAGCTTCAATAAGAAACTAAATTGAGATGCTTGAACATGGTGGATAGCTCTTCTAATAATTCATTAAACAATTCCTTGGATGGCGCGTTGAAGCATTACTCGTCTATGTTCTTTTTGCCATCCTGTAAACGTCTGATTCTGTTTCTAGCAGTGATTTGTATATGCCTAACTGGGGTATCAACTTATGTTTTGTTTCCCACAACCCCGAGCTTAATACGTGGTTTATTTCTCGGTATAACATTATTTGCTATAACGCTTATTACCGATATTGTAATGAGTAAAATCGTTTTAAAAGACCCAATTTACATATTACGCAGAACTGTGGCCTTATCATTTTTCTGTTGGATATTTTGGTTGTTCTTTCTTATTCTTGGCGTAGTTTTCGGGCTATCGTTTGGTACTCTTTGGTGGTTTAAACTATCTTTACTTGGGTTTGGTGTAGTTTTGACTTTGCGTCTTGTGGTTTTACTTGCTACTTCTTCTGCAAGTCATGTACGACAGATTTTGGCTGCACTATGCTGGCCTTATTTTTGTACTGGTGTATTTTTAGTTTTCTGGTCGAATGTATCCGTTGTTGTGTTAACCTCTTTTTTGCTCTACCTTGTTATCGCACCTATAATCGCTTATGTTGCAGTGTTCATATTTCTAAAAGTGTTAGATAAAATTGGTAATAGCCTTAATGGTATACCTGCGTTGTCTCTGTTTAAGGCGTTCATACTTAACTGGGCGGTCGATGCAAATGCCCCACTTGAAGCGTACTTGGAAAAGAT
The DNA here is from genome assembly GCA_031282985.1 of Nitrososphaerota archaeon. Lineage (GTDB taxonomy): Archaea > Thermoproteota > Bathyarchaeia > Bathyarchaeales > Bathycorpusculaceae > Bathycorpusculum. The sequence continues at coordinate 6,893 of JAITCR010000018.1, forward strand.
GGGTGAAACTAAAGACATAGATGTTGTAATGATACGTTTTGATGCCTCTAAGCCTAAAGCCGCTCTAATAGTGCCATTTGTTCATCCTGGGCCATTCAAAAATATAGGTAGCAGTCTTTTGCCCTCTTTGCTTAAAAAACATTTTGAAGAAGCTTACGAATGTCCCATTTGCACGCCGTTGGGCATTTTAGGTCACGAACTTGATTTAGCTTCCCAAACACAAAACTTCAAAGTAATAACTCAGATTATTGAAGCCGCTAAATTTGAAACAACAGAAACTTTAGCTTCTCCATTTGTTCAAGTCTCAGAAGGTTATGCTACCGCATCCTGTCAGGTCTTTGGTAACACGGCATTTCTCTCGTTCACGCTCTCACCAAAAACCACTGAAGACCTTCCCCAAGAGCTTGGGCAGGCAGTTCAAAAAGAAGCTCAAAAATACGGGTTAAACTGTGCAATTGTTGTTAATTGTCACAATAGTCTAACCGATGTAATTGATACCTTTGAACATTTGGCTGAGTTTGAAGTTGCTGCTTTTAAATGCCTCCAAAAAGTTGCTTCAATGCCAAAGAAAGTTTTCAAAGTTGGCTCTTCAACTATTTATCCTGAAGAATTCACTCTCAAAGAAGGTATGGGTACAGGTGGTATTACAGCTATAACCGTTCAAGTTGAAGATCAAAAAGTTGTTTACATTGTTATAGACGGGAATAATATGATTTCTGGGTTGCGAGAAAAAATTCTTTCCGTGATAAATTCTTCTGGCTTTGATGCAAGTGAAATTTTCACAACTGACACTCATGCTGTAAGTGCACTTGTTACTGGTCGTCGTGGTTATCATCCAATAGGTGAAGTCATGGATCAAGATAAACTAATTGATTATATTACAGATGCTGCAAAAACTGCCGCCGTTAATTTGGAGCCTGCAAAAGCCGGCTGCAAACATATAAGTGTTCCACAAGTTCGTGTTATCGGTGGCTCCCGTATAACATCTCTTTCTTTGTTTGTAGACAAAGCGATCATGCGGGCAAAACAAATTGTTGTTCCAATCTTTCTTACTGAAGGGTTATTGCTAATTCTGCTCTTAACTCTGCTTTAAAAGTAATTTACCCTTTTTTTGCTTGTTTTTTGCTTGGGTTTTCTTTTTAGTTCTGTTCCACAGACTTGACAAACGTTGAATGAATTATTAATAGGGTATTCTTTGTAACATGCTGGACAGTATCGTACCCATTCTAAAAGTCGCCGGATACCAAAAGTTGCGAGCGCATAAAATTCAATGTTGTTTTGTTTGGCAACATTTTGAATTGAGTAATCGTCAGTTATGATTTCTGGGTATTGCCCTTGGGTTTTTAGTTCTAAAGCTAATGCAAGAAGTTGCGTGTCGGTTTCGGAAAGAAGATATGAATCTCCTACTTTCTTTGCAGATGTTTTTATTCTGTTTGAATATTCTTCTTGTGGCATTTTGATTTTTACTTTACCGTTTTCAATAGCGACGTTGAAACGCACCCGCGCCATTGAATTTGCTCTTATTTCGTCATGCACCTTTGGTACTGTTACTTGTTCTTCAGCAAGTGAGAAAGGGTCAAAACCTGCTAAAAACGCAGAAGTGTCTAAAATAACAATTTTTTTCTGGACATTATTGTGTGTCTGTATTTTTTGTCATCTCGAGCCTTGGAATAATAACCTGCAACTTAGGCGGTCATAGAAATCGTTTTCAAACCTGATAAAACTTGAAACGTTCTTTGCTTTTGTGACTTTAACAGTAAGCTCTCTCTCATTTTTCATATGATGATAGTTTCCGTCAATCATGACAAGCATCTGTTTTGGTCTAATAACATTTAAAGTAATTTCAGCGTCTGTAGGAAAAACAAGCGACCTAAATACAGTCAACGCGCATATAGGTGTAACCAAGAGGGCGTCCATTTTTTTATCAAGCACCGGACCGCCAGCGGAAAGAGAGTATCCTGTAGAACCTGTTTGTGTTGCAACAATCAAGCCGTCAGCTTGGCACTTTAAAACTGGTTTTCCATCTTTGCAAATTTCTGTATAAAGAATTTTTGATGGCTCACCTGCTGAAATTACAACGTCGTTTAATGCATCAGGCAATGTTTCATCGCCTATTTCTGTGGAAAGTTTGGTACATTTTTCAAGTCTAAAATCGCCTCTAAGGATTCTATCAATTGCTTTACATGCTTCATTAGGTTCAACTTCTGTTAAGAATCCTCTAACACCCATGTTTATTCCTAAGATAGGTGGCTCTGGTTTTGGACTGTTTAGACAAGTGCGTAAGATTGTGCCGTCTCCACCAATGGTTATTATAAAGTCAGTTTTCATTTTTTTAAGTGAAACAGCTTCTGCTTGAACCTCTATCCTGTCAGCTAAAGTGTCTTCAATGAAAACTTTGAGACCTCTACTGTTTAGGTGCACTGTTAATTCTTCTGCTAGTTGTAGGGCCTTCTCTTTATCGTAGCGAGCAACTATTCCTGCATTTTTGAACACAATGTCCCCATCCAAGGGTTATACCGCACCTTAATCTATATATGGGTGTTGTTTAGACTTTTGCTTAATAGAAAAGAAATTGTGGTGAGAGAATGAGCAAACCAGTTGATGTAGGAGAACTTCGTGTTGGCGGTTACATGATGATTGATGGAGAACCCTGCCGTATTGTAGATATAGCAAAATCTAAGCCTGGAAAACACGGTGCCGCAAAAGCAAGAATTGTTGCTATAGGTGTTTTTGATAACCAAAAAAGACAATTTGTAAAACCAGTTGATGGGAGTGCTGAAATTCCAATAATTGATAAACGTCCAGGTCAAATTTTCGCAGTTAACCCAACCGGTGTACAAATCATGGATTTGGAAACATATGAGTATGCTGATGCTCCATTTCCAGATGAAGAAGACTTAAAAGAAAAACTAGTAGCCGGCGCAGAAATTGAGTACTGGAAAATTTTGGGCAAGATTAAAATAAGCAGAGTTAAATAAACCTGCAATAACAAACTATTCTTCTATCTATTAGTTCTTTTTTATGCGTTGTTTGTAATAATTGTTCGTGCTTTTCAGCTTAAACATCATTAACAAATTTTTTTTGACATAAATTTGCATAATTTTCTAAAAACGGAAATCAGGTAGTGTCCTAATATAAGATAGCCTTATGCAGTTTGGTTGTTTAATGTTGCCCGTGAAAAGCATGTCAACGGGCAGTTTCAGAAGTCAAGTTAACATAGTTTGTCAAAACCCTAAATACACTCACTACCTAAAAGAAAAGGGCAAACACACCACAAAACAGGGCAAATACCACACAACAGATCACCAAAGATACCAATGTAAACACTGCAAAACATATTTCATGGAAACCAAAGGCACACCCCTATACAGAAAACACCTAACAAAGCAACAAATAACAAACATATGCAAACACCTAGTGGA
>JAITCR010000069.1 GCA_031282985.1 Nitrososphaerota archaeon
TTCTCTACCCACACTATAGTGTCATGAGTTGTAGCCTCACCAACTTAACTCATACGATAACTCCTTTTGTATAACGTATTGCCGCCAATATTTTAAACTCATAAAGAGTGATCTTCTAAGAGCCTGTTTAATATCTTTTAAGAACATGTATGTTGTATGATAAATGACAACAATCTGAGAGGTTAGGGGAAATGCATGAGGGCAATTTATCCCGGTGATATAACACGCAGACAATTTGAAGTAATACGCCCGACACTTGAATCGGCACGTAAAACAACACATCCACGCATCACAGATCTCTATGACATTTTTTGTGCCGCACTCTACCGAAAAAGAGAAGACTACCACTGACGTTCACTACCCATGATTTTCCCAAATGACAAATCTGCTACCACCCTACAACGTTTGAAAAACCGCAAAAGAAGACAAAGTGCCCTTGATTGTGTTTTACGCAAATTAGTTGAGGTGAACGTGTCTTTAATGGTCAAGATCAACAGACAACCCTGATCATTGTGGAGTCTAGGAGTGTTAAAAACACTGATACTGCTAAAGCAGAAGGGATTTGATGCGGGGAAAAAACGTCCGGCGTTAAATTGCATATAGGTGTTGATACGTTTGGTCTGCCGCATGCAATGTTTATCAGCACGGCTAACGTAACTGATCGTGAAGGTGCTGTAACAATGATTGGTTATGCTGTGCCTCATCTGTCGAGATGACAAACTGTTCTGGTTGATGTGAATTATACCGGGGGAGTTTTTGCTTTGCTAATAGTGTTAAAGGGTTGATAGGAGCAGCTGTTGAGGTTGTTAAGCGTAGTGATTTACATAGGTTTGTGGTTCTTCCCAAACGTTGGATTGTTGAGTGTTCGTTTGGTTGGCTTGAAGATTATTGTTTGTTGTGGAAAAATTGTGAACGAAAAATCCCCAACACCCTGCAAGCCACAAAATTAGCGTTTATTTCGCTACTATTGCGGAGATACTAAACAGGCTCTAAAGACAACTTGGTATGCCTGCCCGCCGCTTATGCTTCTCCATATAGGCAACACGTAAAATCTCAACCATAGTATCAAAGGTTTATTTTTTAACCCAAACAATTGCTTAAAATCTTCAGCACTTGACTTTACAGCCTTCTCATACCGACCATGCATTCATATCAACCAATTAAAACGCAATGAACACAAAACAACTCATCCGCCCTATTATGATTTCCGAGGAGGTCTAATCATTTCAACTACCCCAATTCTTAAACTATTCCACTATAACACCTGTTATCCGACGAAACTTTTCATCACAATAACCACTCAACGTCTCAAACTTCACGCAAACACCCATAAATCAAAACAAACAACATACCAACATATTTTAGTTTCACAAGAGGTCTATTAGTGGATCGTCTATGTTTGATAATATTTCAAGTTGTGTTTTCGCTCCAAATAAGTGCAGTTGGCCCATACAAGTTTCCCTACTTTGCCTTTACTGTACATAATGCCATGATAGTTAAGAGGTTTTCGGAGGCTACCTATATTATCTTAATATAAACATGCTAATTTAGGATACATCTACATGTCAACTTAAAGACAGCTATTCTTTGGTTGTGGGGTAAGTAATAAAAGTGGTTATCCTTAACAGTATATAGAGGAAAATAAATTGAAGTTAAATGAGCCTATGATTATTGTAAATTTTAAAACTTTTCTTGAGTCAACTGGCAAGAAAGCCGTGGAACTTGCAAAGCAGACAGAAAAAGTTAGCAGAGAAACAGGTGTTCAAATCATAGTTGTCCCTCAAACAATTGATTTACCCAAAATTGTTGAAACTGTAGAAATTCCAGTTTTCGCCCAGCACCTTGACCCCATAAAATCTGGCAATAGTACAGGCCATATTCTTGCTGAGGCTATAAAGGAGGTGGGTGTTGTGGGTACGCTTATTAATCATTCTGAGATGCAACTGTGTCTTAGTGATATTGAGTCTTCAATAGTACGTGCTAAAGAGGTAGGTCTTGTTTCATGTGTTTGTGCGAATAATCCAGCGGTAAGTGCTGCTGTTGCCGCTTTAAATCCGGATATAACTTCAATTGAGCCCCCAGAGCTTATAGGCACGGGAATTCCTGTGTCTAAAGCAAAACCTGAAATTATAACAAACACCATAGATTTAGTGCATAAAATAAACAAAAACATGCCCGTTTTATGTGGTGCAGGTATAAGTCAAGCTGAAGATGTTACAACTGCGTTAAAACTTGGAACCTTAGGCGTCCTAGTCGCAAGTGGCATTATTAAAGCAAAAGACCCATACAACATTTTATACACATTTGCCAACGCAACACAACAACAAAGATAAAAAAATACGTGACCAGCTTTGAAAGTTGAACCCGAATGCGCATCATGCCTACTCTCTCGGGCACAAATACAAATTTATCAAGCCACCACAAATCCCGCTTTACGTTTCAGATGTATGGCAGAAACAATAAAGCTTTTACACCAAAACTTTAAACCCTCAAGTGTTGCTGCAGATCTTTGCACTAAAAGAGATCGCATAATTCAGCAATTAACCAGCAACCCAGACCCCTACAAACAAATAAAAAAAACAGCCAATCAAAAAGCCCTCAAACTATACCCCCAAGCTAAAAAATTTGTACACGCCGGCTACACTCAACAAGAGAGATTTAAAAAAGCCTGCCTATGTGCAATAGCAGGCAACACTATGGAATTCGACATACCGGGCCACAAATTCACCTTAAAAGACCTATCAAAAATAATTAAAAACGCAGCCAAAGACTTAGCCATAGATGATATAGATAAAGCATATGAGATAATTAAAAAATCAGACAATGTCCTATTTCTGGCAGATAACGCAGGGGAAATAATTTTTGATGCCCTACTAGTTGAGCAACTTAAAAACATGGGCCTAAAAGTCATATACGTCGTCAAAGGTGGACCAATAATCAACGACGCCACCATGGAAGACGTTGAAATCTCCAACATTGACAAACTAGCAGACGAAGTTATAACCACTGGAACAAACGCCGTAGGACTACTAAAAAAAGAAGTATCACCAGAATTCCTAAAAACCTACGACCAAGCAGAAATAATCATAGCCAAAGGTATGGGATACGCAGAAACCCTGACAGAGTACAAATATACCAAACCCCACCTACACCTCTTCCGAACAAAATGCAACCCCATAGCAAACTGCTTCTGCACACCAAGAGACAAAAACATCGCAAAACTAATAACAACCACAACATAACAAAACCACCACAAACCAACCAGTAACCACCAACCAAAAACCAACTCTTTCATATACAACACAAAAAATGCTAATTTTTAATTTATCCACAGAACAAAGCGCCTTCGGCGCAAATTAACTAGACACTACAACCTGCATAATCATCAACATCCCCTTCAACAAAAACCAAACCCCCACCACCATCAAACCTAGACACACCAACAAGACCCATAACTTTACCACAACTCGAACAACAAACCACCGCCTATTTACGCACAACAGACACCTTCTCACAACTAAACACAGTAAGCACTTTCTGAAGCTTAACCGCCGTTGTACACCTAGAATACAAACCATAATCACGACAAACGCATGAAGCAAAATAGGCGCAATATTTATAGCGTTGAAGTCTAACACGCTGACAAAAATGTACTGTTTTACGATAAAAATCAAGCAATTAGAACAAAAATGGGTTGAAAAGCGTCAAATTTTTGTCTTTTGTCTAAAATGGGACAGTTCATGCGTTTGTCGTGAAACCATAATAACAAATAAGCTCCAAATTCTGGTCATGCCTCAAAATAGTTTATAAGTGAAATGTCACAGGTTATTTGTGTAATGGTGCTAGTTGTGGTGAAAGTATCTGTAAAATGCATACATTGTAGAAGTGAGACTGTGGTGAAAAGGGGTAAACAAACAAATAGAACCCCACGCTGCAAATGCAACACATGCAAAAAAAAACGTTCCAAACAAAATATGCAAATAACGATGCTACGCCTCAAACTAAACGATTGATAGTAAAAACGTTTCTAAATGATAGCGGTATACGAGACATTTCACGCGTTTTAGGCGTCAGTCAAAACACCGTCAGGTCCGTTTTAAAAAAACACAAAAATCCCAAACAAATCTCATAAAGTGAACTTTCATTAAAGTGCGATAGAAAAACCGGTTTTATCCTGCTAACCTTTACTTTTTACCCCGCTAATTTTCAACCCAAGGCAGCTGGAAAAAACACCGA
>JAITCR010000095.1 GCA_031282985.1 Nitrososphaerota archaeon
AATTGTCTACGTGTTATATCACCGGGACAAATTGCCCTCATACATTATATCTACCTCTCAGATTGTTGTCATTTATTACACAACATACACGTTCTTAAAAGATATTAAACAGGCTCTAAGACAAGCAATCTGTTCTCGGTTATTTATCATATTTTATCATCAAAAATGCAACACATTTTTCTTAACCTAAACTTTAAAAAAACAACACAACATATTTAGTTTCCGAACAGGTCTAATAAGATTAAATCTTATAGCTATGTTAAATTATTATTACCTGTTATTTTAATTGCATGTTTTTTCTGTTTTTTTTCGGGGATTTATTTTATAATCTGCTTGTTTGATTTCGTGTTTTAGTAAGAATTTTTTCACGGTTTCTATTGCTTCGTCGTTAGTCATTTCACTTATTACGCCAGCTAACTCTGCTATGCGGTTTGAGCGATGGAATTTGAAACAGCCAAAGTCGCTTTTGGAAACGAATATTTTTGTTTCTTTGCCGTCACAGTGATAATTTTTAATTAGAAACTCTTTAGTGTTATACATTCCAAAGTCTACTGCAAATATGCCATATTCTTTTCTTATAGCGTCTGTTTGTTCTTTGCTAAAGTGTTCTGGGTTGAATTTGTCTAAAGCGTCCTCAAGGCAGGTTGGGCAAGTTATTGCGTTTTCATCTTCTGTTTCAATGACGACATGACAATTAGAACACTCACGGTAACAAACCATTTTAAGTATCCACCTGTTTGGTTAGTTGTGTTAGTCTTTGTCGTGTTGATTCAGCTATGAATGCTGAAGGGCTTTTCAGGTCGCTTGGGAGTAGGGCTTCGCCCATTTCAACAGATTTTTTGTTTATGAATTTTTCGACTGCGTGTAATAGTTCTATGTTTATGCTTACTGAGGTGAATTTTCTTTCGGCTGCCATATTCTGATCACCAATTACAATTATTGCAATATTACGGTAATTGGAAATGTATTTTAATCTTTTGTTTTTGCAATAATAGTATAGCACTAATGCAATATAATTATAAGGCGCTTATATATTAAAAACGCAATAATAGTGCTGTAATTATAATATTGTAACGCCGGCAATACGGCAATAATACTGTAATATTACAATAATAGATTGTTAACAATGCAACAATGATGATTAATGATGAATGAAAAAGAGTACGCGTTCACTGCAATAAACATGAAAAAAGAATTCATGGAAAGAATAAAAGACTTTATAAAAAACCACCCAGAATTTGGCTACCGCAGTGCAGCCCAATTTCTAGAAGATGCATCAAGAAGACACTACGAAGAACTACAAAAACAAATTAAAAAACAACCACGATTCGAACAAATAAATACCGACGAAAACGGAACAAAAATACTCGACAGATACCTACACGAAGTAATTCAAATTTACATCAAACCACACGGCATAACATGTGACTTCGACCAAACAGACAAATGCGATCACATAGAATATGCCTTAACAATTCAAGAAATAAAAGACATAATTAAACAACGCAAAAAAGAATGCTGGCAACTCCCCGACATATAACATATAACTATTCTAAATTTAACATTTCACGATAAACCCTAAACATTTTCTGCGTACAAATATCCCATGTAAAGTTTCCTTCAACAAGACGCCGTCCAGCAAGACCCATCTTTTGTTGTAACTCAGAATTACTCAAAAATCTCAGTAACGCTGTTGCTAATTCATCACTGTTTCTATTACTTGCCAATAAACCTGTTTCACCATTAATAACCACTTCATTTACACCACCAATATCAAATGCAACTACAGGTTTCCCTGACGCTAATGCTTCAAGCAACACAATACCTTGACCTTCTTGAATTGACGGCAAAACAAACACATCTGAACAGCCATACATTGCAGAAAGCTCATCATCAGTTAACCCACTCATAAACATAAAATTACCTAATAAATTAGCATCAATTAAACTGTCTATTAATCTACCCCTTAAGGGCCCATCGCCAACAATAACAAACTGCGTATATGGATAAGTTTTGACTACTTGTTTAGCTGCTTCAATTAGATATGTTAAGCCTTTACGTGGTATCAAGTTGCCCACAAAGAGCACTACAGGGGTTTCTTTTAAACCAAATTGACGTTTAAGTATTACTTGTTTTTCTGTTTCTATGGGCTTATATCTTTCTGTGTCAACTCCATTAGATACTATACGTATCTTCTCTGGAGCAATGTCGTAATGTTTTTGTATTTTTTCAAAAGAATACGTACTTATGGTAACAATAAGATCCGCTTCTTTAGCAGTTTTTTTTTCTAAACGGGAAAGGTATGTCATGAAATAATTAGCTGCTCTACCCCGAAAAGATGTGTGACCGGTTAATTTTGCTTGTTCAAACTCTTCTGCTAACACACCATGTATAATATGTATAAATGGTTTTTTTATTATTTGCTTTTTGAGAGCTTTGAATAGCCCATAACCGCTGTCGTTATGCGCTTCATAAATGTCTGCATCAAAAACTGTTTTAGCTACAGTACGGTTAAATGACCAATTATCTAATGGATACTTTTTGTCTGTTGAATAAAGAGGCACAATATTTACACCATTTATAACCGTAGAGGTTTTAAAACATGCTTTCGTACCACTATAAACTGTAATATCTACTTGATCCGAAAGTCGGCATGTAGTTTCACTTATACGCCTCTCTACCCCTCCCCTATAACACTGAGGCGGCTGAGTATTAAAAACGGCTAAACGAAACTTGTTGCCCATATACTACTTTTAGTTAAAGCTGTTTTTATGTCTACTGCTTCAGTTTTGTTATACCCATTACAATCTCATTTAAAACACCTATTGATGATTGGCCTAATTCAGCACTTCATTAAACCAAATAATAGATGTTAGGCGTTATTCTGTTGGGATTTTTAGTTTGGGAGATAAGCCGTGTTTTTGAAGGGTTAGATAGTTAATTTTCCCAAGATTCGAAAATTCACAAAACCACAAACAACCTCCACCATAACATCACAACGTTTAAGACGATTCCTAAACTCACCACCCCAAATCTAAAACTTTTTCACCCAACTATTACTATGCTCAGACACCACCGCTCAGAAACAAACACTTCATTGAACGCCTTTTGCTCCTCCAAAAGAAACCCACCTTACTACCCACTTCACCCGACCAG
>JAITCR010000108.1 GCA_031282985.1 Nitrososphaerota archaeon
AAGTATTGTGACTCCGGGTAAGAGGAATATGCAGTGTATTGAGCGTAAGTATTTGTCTTTACGTGCTTGGTGTAGCAGGCTTGTTAGGGGAGGTATTGGGTTTTCAAAATCGTCTTTTATGCATAAAATTGTTGTTGGTTTGGTCATAAACTTTTGGTTCTTTAAAAGAGAGCTACCATTTCACTTAACTTAGGACATGACCGACTACTGTGACTTCATTGACATTCAAGCACAATCACCCACTAAACTTAACGCCAAAATATCAAGTCTAAAAGGAGTTAAAGAAACAAGAGCCCGATTTGGTCCCGATAAAACACAGGCAAAAGTTTGGAAAGGTCTTTCGTTGAAACCACTCACCAAAGAAATAGTAGAAACAAATGAAAATGAAGAACCACAAACAAATTTAACTGATTTTGAGACCAGTGAAACCAGTGAGACCAGTTTTATACCTAAGAAAATTTTTGAAGAGAAAAATAATATAGGTATAAAACTGGTCTCATCGGTCTCATCGGTCCCACTTTCACAGAACGCTTCACTTGGTGAGGGTTCTGAAGTGGCTGAAGTTTATAGTCAGTTGTGTTGTGTTTTCTGTCAAAAGGGGATAATGGATAATGGTTGGATGCAGGATGATTTTTCTTGGAATAAACCTGCTCACAAATCGTGTTATGATACGAAGCGTTCAGAGTTAGCGGAACTTGACAGGAGAGAGAATTTCTGATGTCTGCAAAACTGCGTAAAGAGACTGCTGAACGGTTTGTTGATGCTAATGGTTATGTTATTGCTGAGAAACAAGGTGTGACTGCTGCAGCTCAGGTATGTGGTTTGTCTCGACCTACAGTTTACGCTATTCTACAGAAGTATCCAAAACGGCCTAAACGTGCCGTTCCGCAGTACGTTAAAGATTTTGCGAGTACTGAAGGGGCTAAACTGTTTCTTGCTAAGAACAGAAACCGTATTAAAACGTGGAAAAAATGCTACAGTTTAGGCCTCAAATGCTACAAGTTATTAGGGCAAAAAGACCCACTTAACTGGGTTGCTGATGATCATCGTAAACTTTGGATGTACGAAAAATTCGCTGATCCAGTAACAAAAAGAACTCGAGATCCAATAGCGTTTGCTTTGCGTCTTTGGATGAAAGCAATGGGCAAACACGACTTGCTACAGCTAGAAGAATTCACTACAAAAGGTTTGAAGCGTCCAAAAAGTCGTAAAACATGGTATCTCGAAAACGCCACCATTACTAGTTTAATCCAGTCAACTAAACACCATTACTTGTTGCTCATTGAAGAGATCGGTGTAAAGTCGGGTGGTCGAATAAGCAGTATTTTAGGCATTAGGCCGCTGGATTGCAACTTTGAAAAAGACCTTATTGTAATGTATGAGCCAAAGATCAAGGAGTATCATCCACGGTTTTTAGATCAAGGGTGTATGAGTCGAGTTAAACAGTACATTGCAGACTACCAAGTAGCGCCTGATAAGCCTCTTTTTCCGTCTTATAGTACTGTTAGAAAAGCTTTGAAGGCTGTTGCGAAAGAAGCAGACATTCCCAAACTTGCTTCTATGAGTGGTGCTACGCACATCTTTAAACACACGTTTGTGACACAGGGGGCTTTTCACAATTTGAGTATGGAGAGCATCTCTGAGCAGACAGGAACTAATCCTAACACGCTGCGAGACTTCTATGTGGGCGTTAAAGAGCAAAAATTACGCCATGAACTGCTAGGCGAAACCTTAGACGTTTTACCCTACCATGAATGGGTAAAAACCTTCGAACCCTTATGGAGTCAACAATACAGCAGTATCCCTGTTCAAAAGAAAACGCCTGTAGAACGGCAAAAACCTGCTGATCCAAACCGCAAACCTCGAACTATCAACTGGACTGCTATAAAACGCCTCATTGAAAACCCCAAAACACCAGCACCACTGCGCAAATATTGGCTCGCAAGACTCAAAGCTGAAGGAAAACCCTGAGGATCCCACGATGGTTGAGGTTCAGAGTAAGGACACTGGCTTTCTTTTCGCCTCTGAAAAAGGCATAATTGGCAAATTATACGGAGAGCCACAAAATCAAACAGATCAGTGTCCCTCTAAAGAACCTCAGCCAAAAACTCAATGCCCCGACTGTGAAAGCTATAACATCAATCGCAATGGTTTTAGACGTATAAAAGGCCAAGCGGAAACTCAAGTTTTCAAGTGTAAAGAATGTGGCTCAAGGTTCTCAGAAAAATATTATAGGTGCCGAGGACAACATGGATCTGCCAATTATGCGTTATGTAAAGAGGCGAAAAAAATTGGACACTGTAGCAGAAAACAATGCTGTTACGGGTGACGAGAAAAACATTAAAGGCAAACTCTTAGAATTCCATGTAAAAATGAAGCTACGAGGCTACAAGGACGCAACAATCAGGTTAAACCAATCGGCATTAAATACGTTGATAAATAAAGGCGCTGACTTGGCAGACTCCGAATCTGTGAAAAAGGTAATTTCCATGCAATCATGGAGTGGTAACAGAATAAGAAACGTTTGTAATGCGTACACTTCTTTTCTGTTATATCTCGGGTTAACATGGGAACCGCCTCTCTACACAGTAATTCGGAAAATTCCCTTTATACCTACAGAACAAGAAATAGATGATCTAGTTGCTGCAGCACCACATCCATTAGCTCCTTTTCTACAACTGCTCAAAGAGACCGCAATGAGACGAGGCGAAGCAATACTAATCCCTTGGAAAGACGTGGACTTGGAGCGCAAGATCATAATGTGTAACTGCCCTGAAAAAGGTAGCAACACTCGAATTTTTAGCGAACTAAGCGGAAAACTCCTTAACATGCTCAACAACCTTCCAAGAGAAAATGACCTGCTCTTTGGTACTGCGACTGAAGGGATACTTAAGAACCAACTTTGCAGAACCAGACAACGTTTAGCTTTTAAACTTGGAAATCCACGCCTGACAAACATTCGTTTTCACACGTTGCGACACTGGAAAGCAACAATGCTCTATCACTATAAACCTGATATATTGGAAGTTGCTGAATTTCTAGGACATAAAGACCTTGAAAACACACGTTTATACATTCAACTGGAAAAAAGCTTGTTCAAAAACTTGCCAAACGATCAGTTCATGACTAAAGTAGCACACAGTACAGAAGAGGCTTGCAAGCTAATTGAGGTAGGATTTGAATATGTCACTGGTGAATACGATGATGGCGGTAAAATCTTTCGTAAACGTAAATAAGGAGTTTGTTATTTCCCTAAGGGGCTACAAAAAAACCAACGCCACATAAAAGTGGCCGAGGTGCAGGTAAAGCATGGAAAAGTGGCCGGGGTGAGGTAGCTTGGTAGCCTAGAGGCCTGTGGAGCCTTTCGCCAGGGTTCAAATCCCTGCCCCGGCCCTCCCAAAACTGTTACTAGACATTAGTACTTATTATTTTTTGGGTGTTTTAAGGGGGATTACGGGTATTTATTGAATTTTTTAAACTGTTAATTTGCCTGATATGCGGAAATTAACTATGCCGCACACTATATCAGTCATTGTGTCGTAGTGTTTAAGTCGGTTTCTAAATTCATCACCAAAAATATAAAACTTTTTTCACCCGACTATTAACATGCTCCACAACAACCCTAGCAAACGCGAAGAGCTTATTAGATCTTAGGCGTAATTTAGTTTTTTATGATGAATAACTACAGGTTAAGATAGAAATTCTGCCAAAAACATACAATCAACAAAAAAACATGTTCACCATTAACAACATATTAACCA
>JAITCR010000106.1 GCA_031282985.1 Nitrososphaerota archaeon
CCTTTATTTGCACGCGCAAATATAGGTGTAATTACTTCCATTCTCTATCGGTTAAATCACCATCATCATACCTCAACAATTAAAACTCCAGCACAACAACAAACTACACAGTAGCTTTAAAATTTATTGATGACAGGTTCTTATTGGTAGTGTTGTGGTGGCTGCTTTGTGTTATGGGCATTCTACTTGTGGATGTTTTTTGAGTTTGTTTTGAGACTCAGTTCTTGCATAGGGTTGTGCGTGGGGTGGTTGTGTTTTTGGATAATGCTTGGTTTCGTCGTAGACGTCAGTTGTATGCGTTGGCGGCTGCTGTGGGTGCGTTTTTGGTGTTTTTACCGACGTATTCGCCGGATTTTAATAGAATTGAACACAAGTGGGTAAATATTAAGCGTGCTTTGCCTGATTTGATGCCTAAATGTGAAAACCTGCAAGGCGCTGTGTACACCCATTTCGCAGCATCTAATTGTTAAGTTAATCCACTATGATGAATGTTAAACAGGTAATTGGCACTTTACCATAAAACAAGCAAGAGGCAAACTAAAACATTTATGCCCTAACTTATAATGTGGTCAAAACAGTATGTCCAGTTGTCTGTAAAATTGTAATTACAAAGGCTTATAACTGTACGTGTTACAATATTATTTGGTACGTGGTGTTTTGGTAATCCACAATAAATTTTACTCTTTAGCGTTGGTAGTTTTGTTAGTGGTTCTTTTTGTTTTTAGTTTATTTGGTACTGTTCAGGCTCAAAGTGTTACGCATTTTACGTCTCAGGATGTTTTTGATATTCCTGTTGTTAATGGGACAATTAGGTTCTCAGTTAATGGTAGTTATACTGATGCCATATTGGTAAATGATACATGGGTTTTTAACAATTTAACCCTTAGTGGTTCCCGTGTTTCTGGTACTTTAAAGTTTTCAGCAAAAAATTGTGATGTAATTATCTCTTCATTTATTCCAAGTATTGGTAGTGGTAATACTTCGCGGCGTTCAAGTTATTTACTTTATTCTGTTGAAGGCGTTGGTGAGCAAGTGGTGAATTTGGGGTTTGACTCTTCGCGACCTTCACACGTAAGTGAGTGGTCTGTAATTAATCAAGATAGTGTATTTTTTGCTGAAGGAAAAACTTGGAAATTATTACCTGATGATACTATGGTTATTCGTGGCATTTCAGGTACTCTAAGAGTTGTACGTTACAACTATGGTTACACGGTGGATAATCGTTACTTCTATTTGCGGCACTCCGTGTTCATTTCAACTGCCGTTATAGTTGCTGTCACAGTTGCAATTGCAACAATTATTAAGATAAACACTATAAATAAGAGGTTACCCTAATGGTTTGGGAAATACCTGTAAACATTGTACTACCTATATACTTTTTAGCCGCAGTCATTGGTGTTGCATTAATAGTTAAGCTTTCAAAAAACAAAACCCGAAAAATCAGTAACTTGCGTTTTTACATTCAAATTTTTGCAGTAATTGCCATATTTATGGGTTTAATTGTAGGTCCATTTGAACAACCTCTTTGGGCTCCATTAGGCGTTTCACCTCGTGATCGTTTACTAGGTGCTGACCTTTTAGGTAATCAAATGCCCGATGGTATCACCTTTCCAGTTCTTGCATGTTATTATCCAAACGGTAGAACAGTTACCTGCCCCGTCTGGCAGTTGCAGGCATATATTTTTCCCTTCTGGAATTACCCTCGCGGTTATGAAGTTACTTACTCCACATTGGGTATAGAAAAAATAGGTATTGTTGTTGGATCCTTAGTTGTAGCAGCA
Source organism: Nitrososphaerota archaeon (assembly GCA_031282985.1). GTDB lineage: Archaea > Thermoproteota > Bathyarchaeia > Bathyarchaeales > Bathycorpusculaceae > Bathycorpusculum. The sequence continues at coordinate 1,782 of JAITCR010000106.1, forward strand.
CTGGTTTTTGGTAGAGGCTATTGTGGTTGGCTTTGTCCCTTTGGTCTATTTCAAGATGTACTCACACGAATACGAAAAGCCACAAAATTGCAACATCGTTCCTTTTCAGAGTCAACAAGCAAAAAACTTAGCCAATCCAGATACATAATCATTGCTATTTTCTTAATATTGAGTGTTATCTTTGGTTCCTACTACATTTTTGGTACAGAACTAATTCCTGGTACCATAGCAGGTGGACCTGGTGGAACTGAAGCAGGTATCGTAAGTAGCATTAACGAACCCTACTGTTTAATCTGTCCTATGCGACCCTTTTGTTCACTTGTTCAAGCAGGTATAGGTTCTATGAATTTTGAATATATTTCTCAAATTGTATATGGGCCATTTGGAATAATTGGAGGATACTATTCTAGTATCAGTTTAACTGTCTTGATAATTGTGATAATTCTCACAATAGCATACCGCCGTTTCTGGTGTCGTGTTTGTCCTGTTGGTGCGTTAACGGGTTTGTTTAGCACATTTACACCCTTTAAACAAATAGCCCTTACAAAGTTGGATAAGGATGAGCATAAATGTACTAAATGTGGTGTTTGTAAGCGTGTTTGTCCAACTCAGGCTACTGCTGTATACACGAAAAAAGGTGGTGATGTCATGGAGTCCAAATGTATACTTTGTGCTAGATGTGTTGAATTGTGTCCTCATGATGATGCTTTAAAAATCAAATTTGCCGGTAAAACTGTGGTAAGTTCGAGGAATTGGTTAGAAGAAGAAAACAAAAAAGAAAAGACAGATTAGGCAGCTTTTATAGCGGCTATGAATGCATCCCAGTCGCCGGTTTTTTTTAGTTCTTTCTTTTTGAGCATCTCGTCAACTGCGGTTATGCTGTATAAGCCTCCGGTTTTTGGATGTACTTTCCTTGAAACTAATGTGAAAGCATGGTAGGTTTTGTCGCAAAGTTTGTCTGTTGTGATTTCATGGGTGTATCCGATTTTTTCTGAGAGAATTACTACGGCAAACTGTAGGTATTTGCCAATTTTTTTTAGTTCATCAAATTGGGTTTTAATTTTGTTTAATGAGTCTGCGTCTGTATTGTTTAGAATTTGGATGACCATTTTTACTTCGTTTGGGGGGTATTCTTTTTGGCTGGGGTTAGTAATGGATTCAAGCATAAACATGCTGCATTTTATTTCTGAGCCTTCCAGTTTTTGGTTAGGATTTAAAGTTATATTAAAGCCTCGGCAAATTAGGTGTTCACGGATGACTACTTCAACTGCGGTGCCGCTTTTTTCTAGGTCTTTATCTGTTTTTTGTTTAATATGGTCCTCTGCAACCTCGATAAGCATCTCGTATTCTTCATCTTTTTTTGTAAGAAGAGGCTTTTTCAGTTCCTTATAAGTGGACATAGAAATCATACAAGAAGTAACGTTAAATAAATATGCTCTGGTTTAACGGAAAAGGTCTGTAGTTTCTGTTTGTTTCTTAATGTTTTGTGTTGTATTGAAAAATGTGTTTTAATCAACCTATATTTATCAACTTGATATTAACTTCAGTTAAATGAAGATTTATATGTTCTGCTATATGATTATCCAAATTGTGGAGATTTGGGAAATGCAGTCACAAAACAAAATAATCTACCCATTCAGCGCAATTGTCAGCCAAGAAAAAATGAAACTCGCCCTAATCTTAAACGTTATCAACCCAAAAATAGGCGGCGTCCTCCTAAGAGGCGAAAAAGGAACAGGAAAATCCCTAACAGTACGCGCTCTATCCAACCTCTTACCCGACATCGAAGTTGTTACTAACTGCCCCTTCCATTGTGACCCAAAAAACCCAAAAGACCTCTGCGAAACATGCTCCTCAAAAAACGAAAAAAACGAAAAATTACTAACTACAAAACGCTCAGTTACTGTAGTTGAATTACCCATCGGTGCCACAGAAGACCGCTTAGTAGGTACCATAGACATAGAAAAAGCAATAAAAACCGGCGAAAAACACTTCGACCCCGGAATCCTAGCCCAAGCCAATCACAACATCCTATACATCGACGAAGTAAACTTACTCGACGACCACCTTGTCGATGTCTTACTTGACACCGCAGCAATGGGCGTAAACTTTGTTGAACGCGAAGGCGTTTCTTTTAGTCACCCCTCCCAATTTGTTTTAATAGGAACAATGAACCCTGAAGAAGGTGAACTTCGACCCCAACTCTTAGACCGCTTTGCCCTCTCAGTCGAAGTTAAAGGAATACCATACAGAGAAGATAGAGCAGAAATAATACGTCGACGCATAGCATTTGAAAACAACCCCTCCTCTTTTACTAAAGACCATATAGATAACCAAGAAAAAATGCGCCAAAAAATTACGTCTGCAACTATACTTCTACCCAAAGTAACGCTAAGCTCAGATTTACTTGATCTAATAACACAAATATGCACAGATTTTGCAGTAGACGGACACCGCGCAGACATTGTTATGTACAAAACAGCCTGCACCCTTGCAGCTTACAATGGGCGCACAGAAGTTACAGAAGAAGACATCAAAGAAGCAGCTGAACTAGTACTTCCACACCGCCAGCGCCGTCAACCCTTTGAAGAATCAAAAATGGAACAACAACAAATTAACGAAAGTATCCAAAAATGGAACAACAACAAACAAACACCACCACAAAATAATACTGACAATTCTCAAAACACTGATAAGTCAGATAAACAAGATGAACCTGCTGAAGAACAAATTTTTCAAGCCGATGAACCCTATAATATAAAACTGCTCTCTTCACAGGTTCTTGATGAAATCGAAAGACACGGTTCAGGTAGACGCTCAAAAATAATAAGCGACTCTAAAAGAGGCCACTACGTGGCAAGTATGCTCCCTAAAGGTAAAGTCACTGACATAGCCTTCGACGCAACTCTTCGTGCAGCAGCCCCCTTCCAAAAAAGCCGAAAAGAAATGGATACCAAACAGCAAAATGCCCTTCTAATTGAAAGCTGCGATTTACGAGAAAAAATCCGAGAAACAAAAATGGGCAACCTAATCATGTTCATAGTCGATGCCAGCGGCTCTATGGCTGCAGAGGAGCGGATGAGTGCCACAAAAGGGGCCATTCTTTCTCTTTTACTAGATGCATATCAACGAAGAGATCGTGTTGGTATGGTAGTATTTCGTAAAAACACTGCAGAACTTGTTTTACCTCCTACAAACAGCGTTGAGTTGGCACAAAAATACTTAACTAATTTACCAACTGGTGGCCGCACACCGTTAGCTCATGGATTAAAACTTGGTCTAGATGCTGTTGAATCTTCTCTTCGAACTGACGATATTCCCCTATTAGTTCTTATTTCAGATGGACGAGCAAATATCAATCTTTACGGTGGTGACCCAGTTAAAGAAGCCACAAATGTTGCCTGTGAAATAGCCTCCCGAGGCATACAGTCAATTACTATAGACACAGAATGTGGTTTCCTCAATTTTGGTTTAGTCAAGCAAATATCTGAGGCTATGGGCAGTAAATATTTACGTTTAGAAGAATTACGTGCAGCACCCATAGCTTCTGCTGTCAAAAATCAACTATTCACGGTAAATCCGAAATTATAAACAGTTTATCTTGAGGTGAAAAAAATGAAAAAAACAACTACAACCTTTATTGTAATAATTTTTATAGTTGCTTTACTTTTATCTGCTTCAACTGGTGTATATCTTCATTATTTCTCAGGTAAGTCCTCAGAACACACGCCCGTAATAGCCCCAACTCCAACTTTAACTCCAATTTTACCCGTTTCGCCGTCTCCAACAAATTCTGATCCTGTTGTTACTCCTACTCCAACGGTAAAGATAGAAGAAGTGTCAGCAACCATTACTGTTAGGGATGGAGCTGGATATACTGTAACTATTTCCCTTCCAGTGAAGAGTATTGCAGCATTGGACGGCGGTATAGTTGAAATTTTATGTGTCATTGGTTTACGTGACTCAATTATTGCGCGCTGTGATAGCTGTACAATGCCGCCATCTATTCTAACTGTTACATCAGTTGGATTAAATGATTATGAACCAAACGTTGAAGCTCTTATAGCTCTAAAGCCTGATATAATATTTGCAGATTCAATGTTGCCTTATAATGAAGCATCTTATCAACAGCTAAAAAATGCCGGAATACCTGTTTATATTGTTGATACAACTAACCCTGAACCAGTTAATCCTTCTAAAATGACTAAAGATGAACTGTATAATTCTCCAACCCCCATAGATTTCGTATGCGATTTAATGCAAAACTTTACAGCAATTGTTGGACACCATGAACAAGTAACTGCATATGTCAATTGGATACAGCCATATAATCAACTTGTTAAAGACCGTATATACACATTGCCTTCTGATAAGCAAGCTAAAGTGTTTTTAGAATGGTGTAATTATCCATACCAAACATTCGTTACTCAAAGCATTTACCAAGCTGGTGGAGTTAACATTGCTGAAAACCAAACAATTTACTCTCCTCTGCTATCCCCTGAATTTGTTGTTGAACAGAATCCTGCAGTAATAATTGAGTACATTTTAAGCCCAACACATAGCGTAGATGATTTTGTTGCAGCAAAAAATGTTGTCCTTAGTAGAAGTGTTCTTCAAAATGTTGATGCCGTAAAAAACGGACGTGTCTATATCATAGATTGGGCTGCACGGGATGGAGTGCGCTCTATAGTTGGCTATCTATACTGGGCGAAATGGATTCAACCAGATTTTTTTGTAGACATTGACCCGGCAACGATAAATCAAGAGTTTAATCAAAAGTTTTACGGAACTACAATTGATGGGACGTTTGGATATCCATGACAACGACAACTGCTGACTTGAAAAAACTCTACAATAAAGACAAAAAGAAAAAATTTTTTGTCCTCTTTTTTATATCTTCAGCATTAATAGTTACAGTGTTAATTTCACTTAGTTTAGGTGCTGCTTCTCCTAGAATTGGTGATGCAGTAAATGTTATCTTTTTTAAAACTTTTCCTTTCCTGAATATTGATCCCCCTTCTCCTCTTGCTGTAACGATAATTTGGACTATTCGTTTGCCAAGAATTGTTATGGCATTAATTGCTGGAGCGGGATTGGCTGCTGCAGGTGCAACAATGCAAGGAATTTTGCGTAATCCTCTTGTTTCCTCTTATGTATTGGGTATTTCTTCAGCTGCAGGTTTTGGTGCTGCTTTAGCTATAGTTTTTGGAATAAGTGTTGCCGCATTAGGTGGATACCTTGTAATTGGTAACGCCTTTGTTTTTTGTTTGATAGCTATGGTTATAGTTTATTTGATTGCGCGTGTGAGGGGAATGAGTTCGGAGTCTGTAATTTTGGCAGGTGTAGCTGTTGGTTTTCTTTTTTCTGCACTTATTTCATTAATACAGTATGTTTCTCCAACATCAAATGCTGTGCAAGCTATTGTTTTTTGGCTTATGGGTGGACTACATACCGCAACGTGGCAGAATATTTTGATTTGTTTTCCTATTGTTGCAGTTGCAATTATTCTTATGATGTTGCAAGCTTGGAATATTAATGTCATGAGCATGGGCGAAGAAGTTGCTGTCAGTTTAGGTGTTAAGTCTAAACGTGTTTTAGCTATAAACATGGTTTTAGAAACAATGGCAACTGCAAGCATAATAGCATTCACTGGAATTATAGGATTCGTAGATTTAATTGCCCCTCACATTGCTAGAATGTTAATCGGTAATGATCATCGGTATTTAATACCTTGCAGTGTACTTATGGGTGCTTTTATGCTCCTTGCCGCAGATACTGTGGGTAGATTAATTATAATGCCCACAGAACTTCCAGTTGGTATTGTAACTTCCCTGCTTGGTGTTCCCTTCTTCATTTATCTATTAGTACGTAAAAGGAGGCGCAGTTTCAATTGGAATTAACTATAAATAATCTTTCATTTAGCTACGCGGGCGTTCCAATTCTGAAAAACATAGACTTAAGTGTTGATTTAGGCGAGTTAGTAGCTATCGTTGGTCCCAACGGTTCAGGAAAAAGCACTTTATTAAAATGTATCAACCACATCTTAAAAACAAAACAAAACAGCATACTCCTTGATGGTCAAGACACCAACAAATTAAATATTAAACGATTATCTCAACTGATGGGTTATGTTCCTCAAACATCAATAAGCGCTTTTCCCTTCACAGTATTTGACGTAGTAATGATGGGCAGAAAACCCTACATACACTGGAGTATAGGCGAACATGACAATGAAATTGTTGCTCAAATAATGAAGCTTTTAGGCATAGACCACCTTGCAATGCGTCAATTTCCCGAACTTAGCGGAGGTGAACAACAAAAAGTCATCATTGCCCGAGCTCTTGCACAACAACCCCAAATTCTCTTACTAGATGAACCTGCCAGTTCATTAGATATTAAACATCAACTTGAAATCCTCTGCATACTTAAAGGCCTAGCTCAAAGCAAAGAACGCTCTGTTATTACAACAATGCATGACCTAAATTTAGCCAGCCGATTCTCTGATAGAATGCTCATGCTAAAAAAAGGCTGCATTTACGCTATGGGCAAACCCGAAAACGTGTTAACCACACAGAGCATTGAAGATGTTTATGGCATTAAGGCAGATGTTTCCTTTTCAACTGTGGGCAGACCGATAATTACGCCTATAGTTAATGACTTTAACGACTTCACTTCAAAAGTATCCCTCTTCTTTGAAGAAAAACAAGAGTTGAAAGTATGAAAACACTAAAAGTAGCCCTTGTAACAACAATTCCAACAGACGTAATTCCAGCTATATCAGCCATAAAAGCAATAAACGAAAAAACTCCTAACACAATTGAAATGTACTTACGCACAGGCGGCGATTTTCGGGATTTTGGTGCTTTAACTGGTTTTATAGAAGTTGCCAAAAAGTCAGATATAGTTATCGTACATTTAATGGGAGATTTGCCTGATTTAGACAAGTTAGCTGACGCTTTAAAGCCTACGAGGGTGCCTCTTATGGTTTCTGCTCCTTTTTTTGGAGGTAATAATCAGACAAAGTTTGCAACTGTAGAGGCTGAGGATAAACAAAAAATCTTTTTCTATCTTAATTATGGTGGGAAAAAGAATTTTGAGAACCTTATGTATTATCTTGCTAACCGTTTCATAGGCGCTGATTACACTTTTGAGGCTCCAACTAAACCTATTTGGGAGGGTATATATCATCATAGTTTTGATTATGTTCCCACTTTAGAGGAGTACCTAAAAAAGAAAGTTGTCATTAATCGTTTAACTGTGGGTTTGTGGCTTCATCAAAGTCACTGGCAGGGTGGTGATACTGGTTTTATTGATGCGGTAATCAATGAAATTGAATCTCAAGGTGCTAATGTGTTGCCAGTGTTTTTTAGTGGCTCAAAAAACCCAAAATTAGGTATGAATGGGTTAAATTGGGTAATTGATAATTATTTCTTAAAGGACGGCAAGCCGATAGTGGATGTTGTTATCAGCCTGTTTTCTTTTTCTTTTTCAACTTGCCTATCTGGTGCTGATGCAACTGGTACTTTAGAAAAACTTGGTGTTCCAATAATCAAAGCTATAACAACCTGTAATACTTTTGAGGAGTGGCGTGACACCATGCAGGGTTTAAACATCATGGATATCCCTGCGAATGTTGCCATGCCTGAATTTGATGGCGCTCTAATAACGGTGCCTGTTGCCTCTATGGATTGCCGACAAACGAACCCTTCTACCGGCACACGTTTAATAAAGTTTAAACCCATTGAGGAGAGAACTAAAAAAATGGTTCAATTAGCCTTAAACTGGGGCAAACTACGACGATTACCTAATGACCAAAAAAAAGTGGCTATAATATTTCATAATTACCCCCCAAGAAACGACACCATTGGTCACGCCTTTGGCTTAGACTCTTCGGCGTCAGTTATGAATATTCTCCGCGGTCTAAAACACCAGGGATATACTCTAAATGAGTTACCTGAGAACAGTCAAATACTCATGGACACAATAATTGCTGGGTTAACAAACGACCGCAGATGGGCAAGTCCACAAGAACTAAATGATCGTGCGTTAGACAAAATTTCTCTCCAACAATATGAACAATGGTTCAACGATTTATCACCCGATGTGGCTGCTAAAATGGAAAAAGACTGGGAAAAACGTCCTGGAAAACTTTTCACATATAACAATAAATTTTTAGTCGCTGGAATACAAAATGGCAACATTTACATAGGACTGCAGCCTCCTCGTGGGTACCTTGAAACTTCTGCGAGTATATATCATAGTCCAGAATTGTCTATGCCCCATCATTATCATGCTTACTACCGTTGGATACGCAATGTTTTTGGTGCCAATGTTATCATGCACATAGGTTGTCATGGCACTTTAGAGTGGCTTCCAGGAAAATCTGTAGGATTATCCAAATCATGCTCTCCTGACATAACAATCTCTGATTTACCTAACATTTACCCTTATACTATTACTAATCCTGGAGAAGGAACACAAGCCAAACGACGAAGTTACTGTTGCATAATAGACCACTTAGTGCCTGCTATGCATAACGCTGACTCCTATGAAGAACTTGCAAAAATAGAGGTCCAACTTCAAGAATACTATCACGCCAAAAATGTTGACACAGAAAAACTGCCTGTCCTTCGTAATCTAATCTGGGAAACTGTTACTGCCGCTAAACTTGACAAAGACCTAAACATCACACAAGATGATGCTTTTGTCTCATTTGACGACTTTTTGGAACAATTACATGCATACATTAACGAGTTATCCGATGCCCAAATTCGTGATGGTTTACACATTTTAGGTGAAGGCCCTAAAGATTTAAGACTAGAAGAGTTTCTTGTAACTTTAACACGTCTTGATAATGGTGATGTGCCTTCATTAATGCAGTCAATTGCGGAATTATTAGGTTTTGACTATGAGGACATTTTGGCGCATAGAGGTAAACTTTGTAGTGATGGCAAAACTAATGGTGATCATTTAAAAGAAATTAGTGCTCTCTCGCTTGAACTTATCCAAAAATATCACTTAGTAGCTTTCAAAGAAGAAAAAATTGCTGAATTAACAAAGGCAGTGTTAGGCTCAAGTAACTCAAAAATAGACTGTTGTCTCCATTATATTAGCAGTTTTCTTGTTCCTGCTCTTGCATCTACGACAGATGAATTAACTTATACTCTTTCTGGGTGTCAAGGTGGTTATGTGCCCCCTGGACCCTCTGGTTCTATAACTCGTGGTATGGCAGATATTTTACCAACTGGCAAAAATTTTTACTCTGTTGACCCTCGTGCTGTTCCAACTGCAGCTTCATGGAAAGTCGGCGTTGCTCTAGCTGATGTGTTGCTTGAACGTTATCTAAAAGAAGAAGGTAAATATCCTGAATCTGTCGGCATCACCATTTGGGCAACAGATACTATGAAAACTAAAGGTGATGACATAGCTGAAATTCTTTATTTAATGGGTGTAAAGCCTGTTTGGGAGCGGTCTAGTGGTAGAGTTATTGGTGTAGAGCCTATTTCGCTTGAGGTGCTTAAGCGTCCTCGTATTGATGTTACTATGCGTATCAGTGGTTTATTCCGAGATACTTTTCCTGTTGTAGTTAATCTTCTTGACTCTGCTGTTGAATTAGCTGCAGGATTAAAAGAGTCGCATGGTCAAAATTTCATAGCTAAACATGTGGACACTGAAGTAGCTGAAGAGACTGCTAAAGGTGTTAATGCTATAAAAGCACGTGAAGCAGCTTGTTATCGAATTTTTGGTGACCAACCTAGTGCGTATGGTTGTGGTGTAAGTGAAGTTATAGATTCTAAGAACTGGAAAGATCAAAAGGACTTAAGTGATATCTATGTTAATTGGGGTAGTTATGCATATACTCGTAAAACTTATGGGTTGCAGACAATTGAACAGTTTAAACGTTGTCTGAAAAAAATTAATGTTACCATTAAAAATCAGGATTCTCGTGAATATGACATTTTAGACGGTGATGACTGGTATGACTCCCATGGTGGTATGATAAATGCTGTTAAAATTATAGGCGGTAAGATGCCTCGTTCATACTGCGGTGATACCTCTGATTATAATCGTGTGAAAGTTCGAAGCACTGCTGAGGAAACATGTGTTGTTTTCCGCTCTCGTCTTCTCAACCCAAAATATGTTGAAGGTATGAAGCGACACGGTTACCAAGGTGCTGCTGACTTGTCTAGGACTGTAGATTTTGTTTTCGGTTGGGATGCCACTGTAGATGTTGTGGAAGATTGGATGTATGAAGAGTTGGCTAAAAAATACGTTTTTGACAAAAACATGCAACAATGGCTTAAAGACGTAAATCCGTATGCACTACAAAACATGGTTGAACGCCTTTTGGAAGCCATTAATCGTAACATGTGGTCGGCTTCTGATGAGGTAACCAAAGAGTTGCAGAAACTCTACTTAGACATAGAAGGTCTGCTTGAAGGCGCTAATGACAAAACAATAAACAAAATGGAGAAAAAATAGATGAGTAAAAAAATTGTAACCTTTAAAGAAACCCCCATACCTCTTCAATTTAAAGAGGCAAATGCACGAGTTATTTACCATACATATGACGGTGTATGGCATAATTTAACGCTTGTTTCTTTTAATGAGCGACGTAAAGCATTATCAACTATAGATGGTCTGCGAGAAATTCGAAATGTAGGTAACGTGTTTTTCCCTGATCCTCTATCCAAACGACATATGACTTTGCAGAAGTATGAGCAGGTTACAAAGAAACTTCCTAAATCTTTAGGTTTTAAACGTAAAGACTTTATTTTTCTGGCAACTGCGGTAAACATGGAAAAAGTGGCTGTATGTGAAAAAACTTATGGCGATTTTCATGTATGTTGCATTGCAACTGCTGGGGCTCTTAATAATGCTCTACGTATGGGTGTAGATGCCGGTGATTGGGTTGAACATAAAACGCATATGGCTCAGGCGGCAGGGACAATCAATATGCTTCTTTTAACTAATGTAACTCTAAGTTGTGGTGCTATGGCTAGGGCTATAATGACTGCTACAGAGGCTAAAACGGCTGCGTTGCAAGATCTTGATTATAAGAGTACGCCTTCTCCTCAGATTCAAGCTACTGGTACAGGTACCGATAGTATGATTGTTGTTTCAGGTGTGAATCCTGACATAGTGATTAAGCATACTGGTGGACATACTAAAATGGGTGAACTTATTGGGTTTGCCGCTAAAACGGCTGTTACCGAAGCGTTAAAGAAGCATGATCAAAATTTATGAGGTAAAACTTAATGGATGCTATATATACTGAAAATCTTTGTAAAAATTATGGTTCTGTTAAGGCTGTAAATAATTTAAATTTGCAGGTTCGTGAAGGAGAGATATTTGGGTTTTTAGGACCTAATGGTGCAGGAAAAACAACAACCATTAGGGTGTTAACAACTTTGACTCATCCAACGTTAGGTTCTGTTTTCGTTGGTGGGTATGATGTGCGAGATAAGCCTGATAAAGTAAGAAAAGTAATGGGTGTTGTTCAACAACATATAAGCTTAGATCGTGATTTAACAGTTCGGGAAAACATGGAGTTCCATGCACGTATACAACGCCTAAGTTCTTCTGAACGTAAACAACGTGTCACCGAATTATTAGAATACGTTGAACTCACAGAATACGCCGACCAAATGGTTGACGCCCTTTCAGGTGGTATGAAAAAGAAGGCTGCTATTGTCTGTAGTCTTATTCATAAGCCTAAAGTGTTATTTTTAGATGAACCAACTGTTGGGTTGGATGCTCAGGCAAGACGTCGTTTATGGGATTTAATGAGGCGATTAAATAAAGATGGCACTACCATTTTTCTTACAACTCATTATATTGAAGAAGCAGAGGTTTTGTGTAACCGCGTTGGAATTATGCATCATGGACAGTTAATTGCTGTAGATGAACCTGCTAATCTTCGTAAAAAAGTAGGATCCATTGTTGTTGAAATTCTTGAAGATGGCAAGGAGACTCGTTACCAATTTTTTGTTGACCGTGATGCTGCCGCTAATTATGTTAAAAATTTACCTTCTGAGGCAAAAACAGTGATTATTCGTGAATCAAATCTAGAAGATGTCTTTATTGAACAAACAGGAGAAAAAGTTGGTGATCAATGATGAACATTTTAAATGATATCTATTCAGTTTTCTGGGTGGACCTGCACATTTTACGCCGCCATTGGAAATCAACTATTGCTACAAGTCTTGTTCTGCCCCTTTTGTATTTAATTGCTTTTGGGTATGGATTAGGACGAGGTTTAGACGTAGACGGCTTTAGTTACCTGTCATTTGTTGTTCCTGGTATCGTTGCATTAACGGCGTTTTCCACTAGCTTTAATGGTGCGGCATCAAAACTTCAGGTAGATAGGCTTTATTACAAAAACTTTGATGAACTATTGATGTCTCCTGTAAGTTTGTATTCAATTGTCATAGGTAAATCTCTGATAGGCGTAATAAGAGGCTTGATTAGCGCTATTGCCATATATGCAGTGGGTTTAGTTCTTGCACCAACAATACTTGTTCGTCCCGTGTTCTTTTTGATACTGTTATTGGCCTGCTTTGTGTATGCTTTATTTGGCATGCTCGTAGCGTTAGTTATCAATTCTCATCATGGAATGAGCAATTTTAGCACTCTGGTGATTTTGCCAATGACTTTTCTATGTGGCACCTTTTTCTCGCTAAACCAATTACCTGTCATAGCTAAAGCGGCACTGTTTTTCTTACCTTTAACACATTCAACTGAACTTCTGCGGTCAACAGTCTTAGGCTTATCTTTCCCATGGCTATCTTTTGCTAGTCTTATAGCTTTCGGAGCAGCATTTTTCATCGGATGCGTAATGGTTCTGAAAAAATTAAGCATATAAAAAAATGGACAAGTTAAACCTAACTTTCCGCATTTTTTTAAATAAAATTATGGCAACTTGAGTTTACATTAACAGTGATAGCCGTTATGTTTGAACCAGTTTTTAATGTCAACAAGTGTTACCGCATCCAACGCTATTTTTAGAGCCTTTTGTACTTCTTCATGAGTTCTAGCCTCAAGTTTTCTTAAAATTGATTTCACCTTTGACCACAACAATTCAATAGGATTCAAATCCGGCGAATAAACAGGCAAAAACCAAACATACGCACCTTTTTCATAGATAAGATCCAACACACCTTCAACCTTATGCGAAGACAGATTATCAAGCAACACCACATCCCCCACATTTAACGTAGGCGCTAAAATATACTTCACATACGAAGAAAAAAAAGCTCCCCATTAAGAGCACCACTAAACGATACCTGAGCATTCACCCCGATAAACGCACTGCAGAAAGAACAGGCGTACGCTCAAACCGCGCATCAGAGCATAATCATCCACCGCTCATGCGAAAACGCCCTGCCATAAAGCCGAGTCATACCACAATTAGCACTGCTCTCATCAAGCCAATAAGTGGTTGATACGTTTAGTTCTTGTTGTGTTTTGCGATAGGTTGTGCGTGCTTCCACTACTTTTGGGTGTTTTGTTTGTTTGGATGGATAGAGCGTCTTTTTTTAAAAGTGTAGCAAAGTTTTACAAGTCGTTTGCTAAGAGCGACTGTGCTTATGTGCAGGTTGAATTCTGCGATCAGCTCTTTTAGGATTATGTCGGGTGTTGTTTCGATTTTTTGGTGATTTGGTCCATGGTTTGTTGTGTTGCTAGGTTTTTTCTTCCTTGTGTGCGTGGTTGGGGTTGGATTGAGCCGGTGTTTTTGTATAGTTTCCATATTTTTGTGACTGCGCTTTGGCTTATTATTAGCCATTTTGCTATGTCTGTTTCATTTACGTAATTTTGTTTGTGATGGATTATTTTTTCTCTAATTTCCTTTGATGCGGGATTTGGTAATATAAACACCACAAACGTAATACACGCCGCTAGTTATATAGTTAACGAAAAGTTATGTTGCTATAAGCCGTTCTAGTAATAGTTAAATTCTTCTGTTTTTATGGTGCTTTGTGTTGTTTGTTTTATGAAAAGTGTTATTAGTTTATGTGTTAACATTTTGTTTAGGATGGAACTGCTTGTTAGTTGCGGGTGTTGATGAGGCTGGTCGGGGTTGTATTATTGGACCTTTAGTGGTTGCGGGTGTTGCGGTATCGGATGAGAAACTCTGTGATGTTGCAGCTCTGGGTGTTAAGGATTCGAAACTTTTAACTTCTAAAAAACGTGATGTACTTTTTCAAGAAATCATTAAAATTGTGCATGATTTTAAAATCGTCAAAGTGCCTCCGCATGAAATTGATAAAGCTGTTAACTGCCAAATTCCTCTGCATAAACTTAACCGTTTAGAAGCTAAAACTATGGCACAAGTAATAGAGTACCTCTCCCCAAAGGAAGTGTATGTTGACGCTGCAGACATCTTAGAGAAACGGTTTGCAACCCACATAAGTGAATACCTTACAGTTAAACCAAAGATTATTTCCCGACATAAAGCAGACCAACTCTATCCCATAGTCTCCGCTGCATCAATAATAGCAAAAGTAGAACGCGACAAAGAAATTGAACTTTTAAAAAAAGAGTTTGGTGATTTAGGTAGCGGCTATTTACATGATAAAAAAACCCAAACTTTTATTGTGGAATGGTTAAAAACCCACGAAGACTATCCATCGTTTGTACGAAAATCTTGGAAGCCTGCTAAGAAAGCGTTAAGTGAACACGGTAGCACACAACAGAAACTCTTCTATAGTAACTTACTTTAAATTCATAAATAGCCATAATGTGAAAAATAGTTTGTATGGCAAACTATTTTAAATTTTAGTGTATGTCCTTTTTGTTTATATGATAGGACTGCTTCTCGGAAATCACAACTATACGTCATAATAAACAATATACTGCACACTAAAATTTAAAATAGTCTGCTATAAAGCAGATAAAAATCCACACGCTACGACATTGGAAAGACACAACTGAATAGAACAAAGCGCCTTCGGCGCGAATTAACTAGACACTACCAATTTACCTAATCGTCATTATCCCCCTCAACATAAACCAAACCCCCACCATCATCATCAGGCCTGGACACGCCAGCAATATCCCTGACTTTACCACAATCCGAACAACAAACCCCCGCCTTCTTTCACACAACAGACACCTTCTCACAACTAAGAGGGGTAAGCATTTTCTGAAGCACACCCGCCGTACGTCTAGAATACAAACCATAATAACAAATGAGTTTAAGATTTTTATCCGGAATAAGTCTAACTAAACGGTCAATAAACTCAAACGTATGCAACGTAACAAACTGTTTGACCTTATGCTCATCCACAAACCAAAAAGTCACCACATTAGTCTCCACACTAAAACCAGAAACACAAGACTCCACAATAGCCGGATAACACAAATAACGACCAACATAACCAACAATCAACCTAGACTTAGAACATGTATTCAATAACGTCTTAGCAATGTATGTAAATGAGAAATTAGACTTTAGTACTTATTATTTTTACATTCTCAAACCGCGCATATACACTACTAAATGACCAAAACAGATGTAAAAAATGCGAAAATCACACAACTACACCAGCAAAAATTCCTCACGCAATATATGCAGTCGAGCGGTTTAAAATGCTCTTAACAGTATCATTCCCTGAATAGACACTATTTCTGTTTCGAATAAAATTGGTAATGTGCTAAAGAATGGATAGGGTTGAGGTTTAACCTGATTTGTGTATCTATCCTTTTTGAGAAAACAGTTTCGTAGGCTACGAATTATTAACTCATTAAAAAATATTAAAATAATTGTTTCAATATGCTATTGGGTAACTGCTTAAAAAGGGTGTTAAGTATAAATGTTGATATTGCCAAATGATTTTTGCGAAGAAATGTTAAATCTTGATCAAATATATTTAGACCCAAATAATCCCTAGGTTTGTAACAGAAAGAGATGTTATTATACCCGACGAAAAAATATGTGAAACTGGAATACAAGAATCTTGTCTATTGAAAATGAAAGAATATGACCTTGAAGAATTGAAAGCAAGTATTAAAAAAGTGGGTTTCGTCCAAGTTGACAAGATCGTAGTGAGACCTATAGCAAAACAGAAAAACGAGTTTGTTGTTTTAGAAGGAAATCGTCGCGTTGCTGCACTTAAATCATTGGTAAGAGAAAACAAATATGGAGAAACCCAAATAGACTCAGCTGTTTTAAACACAATACTTAACTTCAAAGTATTCGTTTATATGGGTGATAATCCGGATATAGCTTGGATTATTCAAGGGATTCGACATATTTCTGGCGTTAAAAGTTGGCAACCCTATCAGCAGGCGTTAACGTTATATAAGATGACCTATCGGGGTGAGACCATAAAAGATGCAGCTCAAACATTGGGGATTCCTTCTACAACTGCTAGTCGGTTAATCCGTTCAATGTTTGGTTTTCAACATGCTAAAAATGAGAGTGACTATAGTGGCGAGTTAAAACCAGTGCATTTTGCCTATTTCTATGAAGTAATTTTCAAACAACCGGTACTTCAGAAATACTTGGAATGGAATGAAAAAGATAAAAAATTCGTTAATATTCCTAATTTGAATAAACTTTTTTCTTGGGTATTCCCTGAACAGGGAAAAGATGCTAAGATCACTCAAGCAATGCAACTGAGAGATGATATTGTTCCAGTAATGATTAATCAGCCTTTGCTTTTTGAACTTTGGGCAAACGATGAAACAATGACTGTTCAAAAACTCAACAGAGAAATTGGTAAAATGGAGCAAAAACAAGCGGTAGTCAATGTAACTGAGTGGCTTAGAACTATAAACACGTTCAATGAATCAATGACAGCTTTACCTCTTTTACAAATAACAGATAGTAAACAAGAATTCATTGAAAAACTGGAAAAAACAAAAGACATTTGTGATAAGCACATAGAGATATTAAACAGAATTTGAATAGTGGAAAAATCATGCTTTCACTGTCTGATATAGCCGATAGTATTTGGAACCAGCCGGTTGATTGTACATTTGTCTTAGCTGATGAATTGCAAAAATTGTTTGAACAAGATGGAAAAAGTCCACTTGAAGCTATTGAGGCTGCCGATAAATGTTTGGAGCAGGTTTATACTTTAATCGTAGAAAAAATTAATTATTATCAACAAAAAAAAGTGAAACCTAATTTTAGCTTTGGTGACGAATCAAAATATAGCTTAATTGGAGCAGCAGTATCTGAAAAAGATCCACAGGTTCAAATACGGTTGCTACACAGGAACAAACTTTTCACCTATATTGCTACTTTAGACTGGAAATTATTTGAGAATTTATGTGCAAATTCATTACGTCTTAGCGGTTTTTTAAAGGTTGATGTTGGCAGAAGAACGAGCGATGGTGGACTTGACTTCTTTGGTGTGAAGCCTCTTGGAACTAAGGATTATAGTGGTTGTACGGCTGATAGGCACTATCGTGTTTTTGGTCAAGCTAAACGTCGAACGAAGGATTCTATACAACATGATGAAGTTCGCATTTTTGTTTCCGAATTTGATGATTTCAAGCAAGACGTAGGCTCAGCCTATGACTATGTAAAATCAGAACATAAATGGTTCATAGAAGCACAGGGAGTGTTAGATGCTATGTTCGTAACTAACACTAGGTTTGAAAAGGGTGCTAAGCAGTATGCACATCGGAAAAAAATTCAGCTAAGAGAGGGAATCGAGATAGTCGAGGATATAGTTAGACTGGCAAAAATTGATGACTGGTTGAAAATAGAAGATGGTAAATATGTTTTTGCACCTGACCATTTTGATCAATATTTGTGTCGTGATTTTAATAATAAGTCTTCCACGTCTTAGTTTGTTCTTTTTTTGATTGGAGGGTCTTTAAATTTCTCTTGACCAAGTTTTTCTGACAATAAATCATATGCTTTACCTACACCTTTCATGCCGCCCAACGCTGAAAGTTGCGAATCCGCCTGGGCTTTCCAATCAATTTCTTTTAGAGGAGCTAAAATTTCAATGTAGGACTCCGTTTTGTAGAGTTCTTCACCTTTTTGGAGACACGCATGTAATAAATCTCTTGCAATACGATTGAGTGTGAAAATGCACAGAGCAGTTAAAACCAAATATTTCTCTGAATTTTGCTTCTTTATTGCTCGCCCATTTTTATCGTTGATATTTAACGCAAATCTCTTGCCAAACTCTTCTCCAGTGTCAGACACTATAGGTGTTTCTTTAAATGCCTCTGGAATTATACGTTTAATCGCCGTCCAATAGGCCTGTAAAAATCGTATCTTCTCTTCAATTGTAAGCTTAGAAAACTCTTTATCTTTAAATAAAATTTCTAGTGACGAAACAAACGAATTCAGCTGAATTGGTTTTCCGCTATTTCTTTGTCCACTAACGTTTATTTTGTTTTTAAATGGCGAAGTATCATCAGCATTTAATCGTATCGCAACTTCGGCTCCTAGTATTCGCCAGCCTTCTCTATCAACAAGAGATAATCCTTCGATCCCAGATGTTTTAATGCTATACTGCAGGGCATCTTTCAAAGAAGGGCTAATACCTCTTTGTGTTTTATTAACGATAAAAAAGATAGTTTTTTCAATATCTTGCGGAAGAAGTTCGCCAACGTTTTTCTCTATGATTGTGCTTATTTTTTCTGATGCTCTTGTAGAATCGATGAAGACAATTGGAAGTTCATAATCCATTAATCCTGTAAAAGAGGTTGCACTTAGTTTACCTGCAAAAATAAATTGTTCTTTTATCTTTGAAAAACCGCCTATTCTATGTTGCCCATCAATAATCCAAATTGCGCCTCTTTTTCTATTTAACCTGAGAGTCCCTATGTCATCTTTTATTACTTCAAAATTTGTATCTCTTAAACCAACTAAAAGAGCCGGCATTACAGCTAAAGGACTTTTTTCTATATATTCAATAAGCTGAACAGTTCTTTCTTCATATCGCTCTCGCTGATACCCTTCTAAATGTTCTTCTTTAAATTTATCCAACTCATAAAGATCCAATATGTCGGTTATCCGCATCTTTCCGACATACATATCTATATTCTTTTGGTAAAGTTTGATAACTGTAAGTTCAAGCACTCCATTATAATTCTCTTTTTCTTGCGCCATTTTTGAGAGCAATTTCAATCTTTGGTCTTCCGCTATCTTTTCGGCGAAAAACAGGTCAGGATTATTCCAACAGACATCACATACAATTTTTTGTTCGTTACCCGTTTTATGTATCGGTCCTTTTATTTCAAAACCACAGCATGAACAATTCAATTATAAGCCTCCGTTTTTTTCATAAATACCATTGGTAAATGCTTCATCAAAAGTTTGACATCCTTCCACTTTGACTTTCATCAGACCTGCATATGGTGGAAATGTACCGCCCGACCCCCAAAGTCTTCTAGCAGTATCAACTGAGTTAAGTCTTTCTTTAGACCACAGTGGTGATATATAGCTATTCTTTTTCAAGGTATGGACAGGTTGAAAACGCATTGGATATGCTACCGCTCCTAGTTTTAACACTTTTTTTAGTCGATCAAAAAAATCTTGAGGTGTGTCAGTAAAATTGTACAATAGATAAACAAGTATGTTTCTGCCATCAATCCCTTGTGCTTTCAAGAGTTGTATTGCATTCTCAACCGAGTGTGCTACATCGCTTGTATCAAACGCGAGCCGTACAAATCGATCTATTTTTATTTCAGCAATTTTTTCAGCAATTTTTTCGTTAATCAATCTGGCGTCTAACCCTTGGTTAAAATCAACTGGAAAACCTATGTCTGCTATCTGATTAAAAATGCTGTCTACATTTTTAGTAGCAAGTAAGTTATTGTCAAAAAATATAAGTCTTTTATGTCCTGGCCATATTTGTTCTCTGATACTGTTTCTTTGGAGACATAACTTGCCTTCAATTTGTGGGACACCGCAAAAAACACATGAACGGATACAGCCTCTTGAAGCAAAAACAATACTAGCCTTCTCTTTTTTGTTCCATTGTGGAACTAACTCATAGTCGGGAAGCTCAAGCTCTGCTTTAGGATGTATTCCCTTAAAAATGTGGTCAGGTTTAACTCCGCTTAATGCTGCATGTTCAGGCATTAAGGATGCGTATAATCCTCCGAGCCATAGTTCAGCGTTGGGAAATTTTGATGCGTAATAACGTACAGCTTCCCAAACAGGTTCCCAGCCCCACGTAAATAGGCTAGATATGTATATTGTATCAGGTTTAGTCTGTATTGTTTGGCCTGTACCATAAACTAGCTCTGTAGTATTACCCTGTTTTTTCTCATAGGTTGAAAGCTTTAACAACCCTAGAGGTGGATAAGCAGAGTAATACGTTTTACCTTTGGGTTTAACCAAGAGCACATGTTTAACCATTACGACCCCTTTAGACTTAATGTGTGTACAGAAGATCGTAAAGTAAGAGATCTTAATTCATAAGTTTTTTGGTACACTAAAAACGATTTTTAGCATTCAGATGAGACTTCACAAGACGGGTGCTTTGCATTAAGTAAACAGTATTTCATAAACACAACATACAGTTTCCCGAGTTTGACAAAAATTCTATGTTTATGCAAAAGTTTTTTTGTAATCGTATTTTACAGCCTTCCCTATGGAAACTATACAGCTTACTAAGGCATAACTTGCTCATTACTCCATTTATCAGGCGCAAATCGGGTGTATTTCTTTTAATTATGATGTATTGAATAGTAAAATCTTATATATGGAAATTGAGTGTTTACTGGCCATTAGAGGTTTCAATTCTTTGATGGGGCTAAAAGACGTTCCACTTCAGAAGTCCTACAATTCGGATGTAGATAACATAGTGGATGACTTTTACATTCGTGTGCTGTCTACAGCTATTGAATACAATAGAATAACAGGTTTTTTCTCATCAACTATGCTCTCATTAGCTGCTAGAGGCATAAGCACTTTTGTTCGTAATGGTGGGATAATGAAGCTCATTACAGGAGCGAGATTTCAGGCAACAGATATTGAAGCCATTAAACAAGCGATTGCATCACCAGAGCAGATTATAAAAGAGGTTATGCTAAAAGAGTTAGACGAGTTTGAAAGTATGTTCGTCAAAGAGCATATCCGTGCACTTGCATGGATGGTTGCTAATAAACGGTTGGAAATAAAAGTCGCAATAGTGCTTTCAAGTGAAGGAGACCCACTCGAAGCAGTAAAAATTGAGAAGCAAGGTATTTTTCATCAAAAAGTGGGAATTTTGAAAGATTCTGAAGGGAACATGATTTCTTTTAGTGGTTCAAACAATGAAAGTGCCCATGGATGGCAAAAAAACGTTGAAGAATTTAAAGTTTTCAGAAGTTGGGCATCAGGCGAAGCGGAATATTTTCAGTCTGATTTAGAAAAATTCAACAGATTTTTTGATGGAAAATCTATAAGAACAAAAATAATCGAAATCCCTAAGGCGGTTGAAGAACGACTTATTCAAATTGCCCCTAAAAACTTTGAAGAATTAGATCTAGAAAAATTTGAAATACCTGAGCCTGTTGACGGTGCTAAACTTAGACCATATCAGGCTAAGGCCGTCAATTATTGGGTAAAAAATGGGTGTTCGGGGATTTTTGAAATGGCAACTGGAACAGGAAAAACCTTCACAGCTTTAGCCTGTATAGACACATTGATGAAAAAACAGAGTAAGCTTGTTACGGTAATCAGTACACCTTACAATCATCTATGTGAACAATGGATGTCTGAAACGGACAACTTTGGCATTAAAACAATCAAATTAGTCTGTGATTCTACTAATCCACATTGGAAGGATGAACTATTTGATAATGTGATTGACCTCGAAAATGGAATTATCGAGAACTTGACTATTTACACAACACATACAACCTTTGCTTCATCTGAGTTCATTGGAATCATAAAAAAAAATAAATTAGAAAACACAAATCTGAAACTTTTTCTTGTTGTCGATGAAGTACACGGAATTGGTGCATCTATCAGACGAAATGGGCTTATTGATGAATATGACTTCAGGTTAGGTTTAAGTGCTACTCCTAAAAGATGGTTTGATGATGAAGGAACTGACAAAATATTTAGTTTCTTCAAAGATGTTGTTTTTAGTTTCCCGTTAAAAGACGCTATTCTTGAGGGATTCCTCACACCTTATGTCTATAAACCCTTTTTCGCTTTTTTAACTGAAACTGAAATGAAAAAATATGAAGAAGAAACACGTAAAATTTCAAAAGCGTATTATGCTTCTAAGACGGATGTTGAACGAAATCAAGCTTTCACACTTTTGTGCATTAAAAGGCAATTAATTGTGCGAAATGCTGAAAACAAGCTGATTGAGTTCCAAAAAATATTAAAAACAATAGATCCTTTGAAACATTGCATAATCTATAGTTCACCGCAACAAATTAAGAATGTTCAGAATATACTCAATAATAGAAATGTAATCCAACACAAGTTCACACAGCAAGAAGGTACTAAACCTGAAACTAAATTTAAAGGACTTTCTGAGCGAGATTCTCTAATAAAGCGCTTTTCAGAAGAAGTCTATCAAGTATTGGTTTCTATAAAATGTCTCGACGAGGGTGTGGATGTACCGCCTGCACGTATTGCTATAATACTTGATAACTCGGGTAATCCAAAAGAATACATCCAACGACGAGGCCGAGTGCTACGTCGCTATCCTGGAAAGGAAATTGCTACAATTTACGATATAATAGTTGAACCAAAGTTGAATAAAGCAACC
Source organism: Nitrososphaerota archaeon (assembly GCA_031282985.1). GTDB lineage: Archaea > Thermoproteota > Bathyarchaeia > Bathyarchaeales > Bathycorpusculaceae > Bathycorpusculum. The sequence continues at coordinate 24,470 of JAITCR010000106.1, forward strand.
ACAAGTGAACTTAGAGATATTGAAAAAAAGATAGCTTTAAAAGAACTTCAAAGATACAAAGAATTCGCAGAATCTGCCAATAACGCTGACGAATGCTTGAAATTGTTGAATACTCTAGAAAAAACATATAGTTGTGGGTGATGGATGAAAAATGTCATCAGTAAACAAGAAAATAATAAGCCAAATTGAAAACGGCAATTATGCTCCTGAAATTAAAGAATTACTAACCGACTTACTGAAAATAGAAGCTAAAATTGCTGAAGATAAAAAACCCCGATATGCTGAAGATTACGACCGCATAATAAAAAAGCTTGCAAAAAACAGAGGCTATACCGAGGAGGCCGAAATGTGAAATTCGATTACCTGCAAATGAAAAACTTTCGGCAATACCCGAATGCAAAGATAGAATTTTCTCAATCAGTTACGAAAAATTTTACTGTAATTCAGGGAGTCAATGGTGCAGGAAAAACTAACATTCTGAATGCTGTTACTTGGTGTCTTTTTGGCGACGAAAAACACATTGATAAAAAATGTAAAGGGCTTCCAATTGTTAATTCATTTGCTCTTTCAAAATGCAAAGACACAACATGTGAAGTAAAAGTTGAACTTCAACTTATTCAAAGTGATGGCAAACGAATTAGAATAGCCAGGTGTGAAAAGTGGAAAGAGCAAAACAACAATTTATCAAAAGTTGCCACAGCACATGACTTTTTAATAATGAGAGAAATTGAAAGAGATTGGGTCGGACCAATTTATGGAGACGACGCACAATATATTGTTGATAGTTTAATTCCTCCAGCAATCGAAGAATACTTTTTCTTTGATGGCGAACGGATGAATGATTACTTTAAGGAAAATACTGGTAAGGATATTAAAAGTGCAGTTTTCAAAATTTCTCAATTAGAACTTTGTAATTCATTAATTGAGCATTTATCGGCAAGGAAAACTGAGTACTTGCGACTTACAAGAGGCCTGAGTCCAGAAGCAGATAAAATTAGAGACCTTATTGCAATTTATAATAATTCACAACAAAAAGACATTGAACAAAAAAACAAATTAGAAGCCGAATATGAAGAAGCTGAACTACATGAAAAAGAATACAGTGATAAACTGCGGGATTCATCTCTAGAAAATATTGAATCTTTAGAAAGTGAACGAGCGGCATTGGTGAGAGAGTTAGGTGAAATTAACGGGGATATTGACGAACTTGAGAAAGAGAAAATAAATTTCTTGCATAAGAATATGTTAGTGATATTTGCTTTTGATGCACTCACTAGAACTAAGTCCCTGATAGATGCACAAGAAGAAGCTGGAATGATTCCGTCCCCTGTTCAAAATATTTTCATTGATGGTTTACTTAAGAAAGGCGAATGTATTTGTGGTAGCAATATTGCAGCCAAGGATGAAAGTTCTTGTGTCAGACGAAAAAAAGTCGAGGAGTTTTTAAAACAAAACGAATTATCGGAAATGACTAAGGATTTAATTAATTGTAACATTCAGATTCAAACAATGATTGACCAACTCGAAAATTTTCAAGCTAACACTGTAAAATTAAGTAAAAAATTAAGAGACTTGGAAGAGAAAAAGAGGCAGAAAAACCGCAGAGTTGAACAAATCGATAGTGAAATTTCAAAAAGCGATTTTGAGGAGATTAGAGATTGGGAGAAGAAAAGGGGTCAGTGGGCTGAAGAAAAGCGCAAAAAAGACAATGAAATTGCTATTCTTAAGCGTCAAATTGACAGGCGTGAAAGCATACTTAAAGCAAACAATTTAAAACTTGACCAGGAGCTGAAGAAAGAAGCAAAGCATAACTCTCTTGTTAACCTCAGGCGTTTTTGTGAAGATGGAATACGTGCTGCAGAGGAAGTTAGGGATAGTATTATGAGAAATGTCAAAGATGAAGTTTGTAGGAAAACAAGTGAGCAATTTCTTTCTCTGATTTGGAAAAAGGGCGTTTACAAGGGAGTTACAATTGATGATGACTACAATATTTCTGTTCTACATATTTCTGGACGAGAGGGTATAGGGTCACTTTCAGCAGGTGAGCGTCAAGTTTGTGCTTTGTCGTTCATGGCAGCTTTGAATAGTGTCTCTGGTTTTGATGTTCCAATTATAATAGACACTCCTTTAGCACGAATATCTAATGTACCAACAAGAAATATTGCTGAAAATCTTCCCAGATATTTGCCAAATAAACAAGTTTCTCTACTTGTTACCGATAAAGAATTTACTTCTGAAGTAAAACAAACTTTAAACAATGTAGTCGGTAAAACGTATTTAATAAATTTCACAGAAAAAGATTATGGTGGTTTATCCGAGTTGGTGTTACAAACATGAGTGAAAAAAAGAAACCTGACAGGTTATATATTGAGAAGAAAGATCGAGAAGATTGGGATAGACTAAAAGACAGTGATAGCCAATTTGCAGGCGTTGATAACAAAGATATTTTTTTAGCTGCAATGGTAACGGGTTATTTTGAAAAAGTTGAGTTTGAGCTAAAAACTAAGGATGGTTATTTTTTTGCTCACAATTTAAAGTCGTCAGAAGCTGCTCTTGTTAAAGCTATCGCTGTTTCAAAAACTGGAAGTCTAGATGTTCTGCTTGATACTGAGAAGGTTTATGAAATCGCTGAACGATATGCTACAGGCGGATTAAAAATACTGAAAGAAAAAATTTTTAGCGGTGAATATGGCTCGTATTCTAAGAAACTTGAAGCTGAATTACTGCGTCAGTATGCGAAAATTAACCAAAGTGTTGTTACTCTTGAAGAGTAAACTAGTGGGTATTCGAAATTTTGATTTGGAAACCCTTTAACAGTTTTTGTTGTTATATGATTCCTATAAGAGTTATTATCCAAAAGAGCAAGGTACCTATTGGTGCTGTTACAAGTGCAATTGTAAAGAAGGCTATGGAGGGTATTGTTGGAGAGGCCAGCACACCTTTTGTACATAATTCTTGGTGCTCTTTTAGATTGTTTACATATTTTGAAAGGTTGGTTTCTGCTTTCATTAGATGTAGCAACTTTTTAGTTGGTTTACCCTCTTGAAGCACCACTTCTTCTGCTGGAAAACACCGTAGACTTTTCTCTAACGTCCATAACGGTATGTGTCTTGTTGTAAAAAGTAACAAAACTTTTTCACGCATGGTAAGGTTAAGTCCATCAAACAATTGTTTTCCTTGCAAGACGTCCTTTAAGTTCAAAATAAAAATAGACAACGGCCAGACCATACTTAAGAGGGCTGAATTGCAAAATACTACTAAAACTATAGGTAATGCTGGAACGCTTAAAACAGGATTAAGCATGAGCGGTAGCGTTGGAGTGGTTAAACCCACAAATACTAACGCTTTAACATCTGCACCTCCATAAAAGTCAGTGTAAAGTAGAACAGCACCAAAAAACAGTGCAACCCCCAAAGAAACCAAAACGATTTGTACATCTAACAAGCTAAAGGCTAATTCTGTAAGGGTCATTACGCATCCTATGGGGTAAGCAAAGCACCAAACCCCATTAGACACTTCCCTTTTTCTAAAATCAAGAATAGCTGCATATGTTAAAACGCTTAACGTAAAAACAAACGGTATCCACATCAGCAACTGCATGTTTCATCATCCTAAAAAGAGGAGAATCTTAAAAATCAGCTAATCAATTTCCCATTCTTCAAGAACGGTTAGCAAAGGGTGTCGGTGGGTAAGTTATGTTTTTAAGAGGTCTTCATCGTTTTTGTCAAGCGGTAGTTTTTTGTTTTCTTGGTTATCTATTATGGTGAGTAGTTGCATTCTTGAGTTGGGTGTTTTGCCTAGGGCTATTGGGAGTTTTGCTGTTGCTGTGGGTAAACCAATTATTTGAGATAGTTCCTGTGTCGAGAGTACAATTGGTTGACGTTTCCTAAAGACCGCAAATAAACCAAATGCTAAACATACTGTTAAAATAAGAAATGCTGTGTCGGTGGTAAATTTTGGAGATGCAAGTTTTAGGGGGTTAAACAATCCTGTGAGTCCTGCAAACAAAAGAATTACTAGTGGTATTGTCCACCATAGGTTGCAAAGTAGGTTGTTTCTTAAAACGTGTCTTGAGGGCTTACTAAGGATAGATGTTGTGGTTTGTTGTTTTTGTTTTTTGTTTGTTTTAAATGTTTTAAAGTGGTTCATGGCAGTGGGTAACGCGTTTTTAACTGCTTGGGCGTTTTGTGGGGTGTTGCTTTTGATTAGTATTTGGCAGGTGAACAGTTTGCTGGCAAGCTTCATCTCACCTTGTTTTAGGTACTCTTTAACCCCTGGATCAATCTTGGGAGGCACCATTTTTCCTTTAACTGGCTCATTTGGGCTTTTCCCTGCGGCTTCACCTATTAGATCAACTACTGGATCAAAAACAGCCTTGCTTAGTCCTGTTTTGCGGCTGATTTTATCATATAGATACTTTTGCACACCCAAAGCTGCGTTGGGGTCTGCTATGGCAGTAATTTCGATACACGCGTTTGTTCCTGCGATGGATGCAACGATTCGATCTATGATATTTACTTGCGTTTTCTCCTGAGTATCAACGGCTATTATGGGCAAGGCATAGTTTTTTGCTAATTCCAAATCAACCATAAACTTGTACTGTTGTTCTGATGGATCAGTTGCCACTACTTCTACATCTAATACGGTTCGGATGATGTTTGCCATTTGCTTTCTTGTCTGCTCATCTTTAAACTGGAAATAAAACCGAACCAACCTACGATCACTAACACTCTCATCACAAGTATCTACAACAAGAAAACGATACGGCTTAGCCACAGTATATAACGCATCTATAACAGGCACAAAATTTGCTGTTTTCAACTCGGCGGTTATAAGGGGTCTAACTTCAATCCACTGCTGCTCACTTTTAACTAAAGCCATCCTACATCACCCTCTAACAAAATCTTTACTTTAAAAAAAGAGAAAACAAAAACCTATAGACTACATATCCTGTAGCAGTGTTTTCAAACTATAAGGGTGAAAACCGCTTTGTGGGGGCGATAAAAAGAAAGAAGGAAATGGTGATCTGGTTAATTTTTGGGTCATGTATCAAAATGGTTGACGACCAAATTCTAACATATTTATGAGCAGGCCAAACATGATTTTGTGCATCTCCAACGATTTAGAATAGCAAATAGTCCTACGAGCCAAACGCTTAGGTGGTGTCATAAAACATTTTAGTTTGGGTGGTGTATAATTATCATTGTGCGAGTTAATGTTTATAACATCAAAAACCCTAATAAAATGCCCCTACTGTGGCAGCGATAAAGTATCGAA
>JAITCR010000128.1 GCA_031282985.1 Nitrososphaerota archaeon
GGAAGGCTTGCATATTTTCACGGTGTAAACAATGGTTGATCTCGCTGTGTTATTATTTGCTCGCTTCCGAGTAAACGGAACTCCAGATCAAATTGCGTCATTCCTAACTTAACACTCTCTTTAATCCTATAGAACTTGTTTGGTCAAAAGTTAAGGCGTATTTGCGTAAGGTGAAAGCTAGAACGGTTGAGGAGGTGTATGGGTGGTAGTATGTGAGCAGCATTAAGTGTCGGTTGGTTAGGGTTTGTTTGTAGGGGTGTCCTGCGCCGGTGTTTCTTTTTCTGTTTGGTCTTTGTGGTCTATTTTGTTCGTATGCGGGGTGTTTTTCAGTTATAGTTTGGTTTAGGGTGTTGAATTCTTCTATGGTGAGTCCTGAAAAGTTTCTGAAATGCTCCGGTTTTTTAGATAACACGGCTAATTTAGCATTTAAACAGCCTAAACGACAAATAACACGTCCATACGCTAATAAAACCTTCGTTTCACCAACAAAACCCTAATTAGTATTAAGGTCTATTGAGTGTTTAGTTCGGCTTATTGCGGATAAGACTCTTAAGCTTATTTGTTATTATGGTTTGTATTCCAGACGTACGGTGGGTGTGCTTTTAGAAAATGCTTACCCCTCTTTGTCGTGAGAAGGTGTTTGTTGTGTGAAAGAAGGCGGTGGTTTGTTGTTCGAGTTGTGGTCATGTCGTGGATATTGCTGGCGTGTCCAGGCCTGATGATGGTGGTGGTTTGGTTTATGTTGAAGGGGATGATGATGATTATGCAAATTGGTAGTGTCTAGTTAATTCGCGCCGAAGGCGCTTTGTTCTGCCGACTTAGGTTTGGTGATGTTATGGTTATGGATAATTCGTTGGTGCATACGGTTAAGGTGTGCTACAGTCTCTTTTTGATAAAGGCATAGAGGTTTTGTTTTTGCCAAAGTATTCGCCTGATTTTAATCCTGTAGAGTTGTTTGGTCGAAAATGAAGGTAGTGCTGCGTAAGTTGAAGGCGCGAACAAGTGAAGCTTTGGAGGAAGCTTTGCTGACTGCACTTGCCAGTATAACAAAAGCGGACATCACAAACTATTTTTCACATGATAGTTAGGAACTGTGCATAAATAACTTGCATTCGTAAAATGGAATTACACGAGCTTTCAGCAAAAAGAAGTGCACATTATTTTCGCACAGTTCCTTATTTATGAATTTAAAGTCAAATTACTGTAAAGATTCCTACAAATGCAGGTTTTGGAAGTGAAACGTAGTTTGAACTGTTTAGTTTGATTCTTGTGGGTATGTTTAAATGAATATTTAAGTTTTTTGAGAAAAATTTTGCAGGTTAGTTAACGATCTAACTATATAGTCAGAGCGTTAGTGCGATGTTTTTTAGGTATTTGTTCCATAGGTATGCTGCGGCGTAGCCTGCTGTTGCTCCAGTTGCAGGTCCCATAAATATTACCATTACATCAAGAATGTAGCTTCTTTGAATAATGAAGGGCAGCTTTGGTATTCCTGTTTGTGCTAAAATGTTTGGAGACATAACAAATATGTTGTATGTTATTATGCCTATTAGCATTGTGCTAATTGCCATAGCTATGATAAGTCGGTTACGATTTACACCTTTATGAGAGCCTTTAATTTTGAACGCAAATAATGCAGTATCTACTAGGACACCAAATAGTGTTGTTGCTATGAAGGTAAATAACCCCAGTCCTGGGCTACCCAGTGCTGTTAGTAATCCGCCGATTGCTCCTGCATAGGTGGCGCCTACGTTTTTTATGAATAGCCCGCTTAGAGCTAAAAGTACTGCTTGAAGTGCTATGAACATGTAGTTAATTGGGGGTGGCAGGAACATGTTTACTACAAAGATTATTGAGCCAAATAGTGAAACGATAAAGATTCGTTTTAATCGGCGCGTTTGTTTTTTCTCCTTTCAATGTATACTTGTTGTTGTTTATATTAAAAAACATTAACGTGTTTGTTGAGTCACACTTTGAAGTTTTCATATTAGACCTCCTCGGAAATTATGATGGTGTGGATTAGCTTGTTTTGTGTTTATTGCGTTTAATCGGTTGATCTAAGGTATGGGTCGGGGCATGAGAAGACTGTTAAATTAAGTCCACAAGATTTTAAACAATTACTTGGGTTAAAAAAGAAACCTTTGATGCTATAGTTGAAGTTTTGCGTGTTGCTTACACAAAAAAACTGGTCATGTATCAAAATGGTTGATGGGTGGGGTAAATAATATATGTTCGTCGTAAAAACGATTAGTTATGGTAAATAAAGCGATTAAATGTGTTCATTGTGAAAGCGAAAACGTTGTAAAAAACGGCAAACACCAAAACAACAAACAACGCTTAAAATGCAAACAATGCGGCAAAACCTTCCAAAAAGAATACTCAAACCACGGAGCCAAACCTGAAACTAGACTATTAATTGTAAAAATGTCCTTAAACGGCAGCGGCATACGTGACATTTCACGAGTACTAAACATAAGCCCAAACACAACTCTGTCAGTTTTAAAAAAACAAAAAACTATCTCGTGAACATAAATCCAAAGTATGTAGACCTAAAACAAGCACTAAAAATTGGGAGAGTGTTTATATTGGAATGACAGTTAGTGTTTTTGAGTTGGTATTGTGATTTGTCCAAAATGCAAAGGCACCAATTCAGTAAAAACGGTCATCATCACAGCAAACAACGCTACAAATGCAAAGACTG
>JAITCR010000157.1 GCA_031282985.1 Nitrososphaerota archaeon
GTTTGTTGTGGTTAAAGCCTGCTTTTACACAATGTTGGTTTCCACACTTTGGGCATTTCATGGCCATCGCAAATGCAAAAGGCTAAACTACCTTATAATCCTTTTTGCAATACTCTCAAAAATTTACTTCTTTATAGCTCTGCTTTAAAACTAAATAATCGTCATAATAAAATAGGGGAAAACTATTAACCCCCCCCCCACCGAAAATATATGCATGACGGTGAGTTAATGAAGCAAATGAAAATATTTATAGCAGTTGTAATATTGCTGTTACTAACTGGGACTATGATAATTACAGGTTACACCATGCTTAACAATGAAGCAAAACAAAGTCAAGACAAAGAATTCTACGTTGGTGTCACCTACTGCGGCAACTCAACCCAAGAAGCAAAAGAACTAATAGACAAAGTAAAAAACTACACGAACCTCTTCGTTCTGCTGTCAGAACCTCTATGGTGGAACACTACTGTCATAGAGGAAATAGGTGATTATGCAATTGCCTCAGGACTAAATTACGCTGTTAGCGGTACTACAACTACTGCTTGGGTAAATTGGTGGTTAAATGATGCAAAAGAAAGGTGGGGAGAACAATTCATTGGAACATATTACAATGATGAACGTGGAGGAAACATGCTTGACGGTCGGTTTGTGTTGGAAGATACAATCACTCGATATGAAGGGAGAAGTATTGGAACAAGCCCCAGAATCACAAAAAGTAGCGATGGAGGAATCATGATTAATGATAATGCAGTACATACAACAACCTACTATCCAGAGGGCACAATCTACAGAACAACACATGTGTATGATAAAGAAATCTCCAAAGGGCCCATTTCTGCAGTCAGTGTTAATTATTATCCAAATGGAACAATTACAATATACGAGAACTTGGACTTTTCTGGAAATCACAATTTTTATACAGCAGAAAATATTACAAAGTATCAATCACCAATACAATCATACAAAGAAATTCTAAAACAAAACCCTGTACAAACACCTGATGATGCAGCTAAAGCATTTGTAAACGCAAACAAGGCAACATTCGAAGATTACTTTTTGAATAAAACACAATTAGAAGAGTCAATTTTGGTTTTTACCTCTGACTATGGTCTTTACTGGTGGGACTGCTGAATCGATAAAGGTATTTCAAAAAATACGGGGTTAGTATTTTCGCCCGCCGTTAGATAGAAAGACATTTTCTCCCTGCCCTCGATAACAACCTTGTGCAGAATTTCACCGCATATCGAATCGCCGAATTCTTTAAGCCGCACAAGGTTTTCAATAGTCGCTTCGATATTCGCCAACTTTTGCGTTAAATCTTCGGCAGTCTTATTGTCCAATTTTAAAGTAGCCCATTGCTTACTTAAAACGGCTAACTGCTTATCATATTGGCTTTTTGTCGTTTCAAACTCGGCTTTAGTGATTGAGCCGTCAACTAACAAATCTATTAGCTTCGATTTCTTCGCAGCGATTTTCTCCATACCCGCCCCAATTTCCCGAATCTCGGCGGATTTATCGGGATTGTTGCTTATGGCGTTTTGCACATGTTTCTTTAATTCTTCCACAACTTGGTCTTTATTCTCAATCACAGAATTAAGCACAGCTAAGAAATTATCCTGCAAAACCCGCTCATGTACAACCCTGCAATTACAGCCCGCCTTTTTACCGCTCGAACTGATTTTCTCCTTGCCATACTTTACCGCTTCCGAACACTGCCAAAAAGCCTGCGGACTTGCCGTACCTCTGTTGTCAATCCTGCGCTGAAAAGCGGAATCACAATAACCGCACTTAACCCTACCACTCCACACATAACGACTTGAATACCTGCTCTTTTCAACACCCACATTCTTCCGATACTCAAGCATCTTTTGCACCCTATCAAATATTTCTTTACTGATTATAGGCGCGTGATTATTTTCAACAATAATGAAATTTTCCTCACCATAATTAACCTTACGCTTATGGCTCAAATAATCAACCGTTATAATCTTTTTCTGCTTAAGCACACCAATATATTTCTCATTTTTCAAAATACGCAATATCGCCGTATTCAACCAACGCGCCCCGCCATTCGGCGCAGAAATCCCGCGACCTTCAAGCTCCCGACGCATAACATGCGAACCCATACCCGACAAATACAAGTCAAAAATCAACCTTACTGTTTTTGCCTCATTCTCATTTACAGTAAGCTTTCCGTTCTTTAAATCATAACCAAATACACCAAAACCAAAGGCAAAGCCCTTTTCCATCTGCCGCTTTTGCCCCCACCGTACCCGTTCACTCGTTTTTCGGCTCTCCTCTTGGGCGATACTTGACATAATTGTCAAACGCAATTCCGAATCAGCGTCCAACGTGCTGATATTATCATTCATAAAAAACACGCCAACGCCCAGACCCTTCAATTTGCGCGTGTAAAATATGCTATCTAAAGTATTCCGCGCGAACCTTGAAATCTCCTTTGTTAACAGCAAATCAAATTTTTTATTTTCAGCGTCTTTAACCATCTGTTGAAAACCAACGCGCTTTTCAACACTCGTCCCGCTTATCCCCTCGTCAACATACAATCCGCAAAACTGCCACTCAACATTTCGATTAATATATTCCTCAAAATACCGCTTTTGATTCTCTAAACTGTTCAATTGGTCGTCTTGCTCCGTACTAACTCGGCAATAAGCACAAACGCGCTTCAAAATATCTCACTTCTACGCGCTATAACTACCCTTTTATGGCTTTTATAGTTTGCTAAACTCGCTAAAATTTGTACAGCAGGTGTAAAAGGGAGAAGGAAGCGTGTTTGTGCGTGCGAACTTCCCCCTTCCACAGTTACTATAGCCTGTTTCGCCTATAAAAATCCTTTTTGTCGCTTGAATTTTTCTGCAAAATATTGACACTTTGTCATTTGATGTTACTGTAAAAGTAAAAAAAGGGTGTGGTACAATATGAAAATTTATGGGTACATCAGAGTTTCAAGTAAGGAGCAACATGAGGACAGACAAATTTTAGCTATGAACGAGCTGAAAATACAGCCGTCAAATGTGTTTACGGATAAGCAATCGGGTAAGGATTTTGACCGCCCAGCCTATAAAAATCTTATTGAACATCTAAAAAGCGGTGATTTGCTCTACATCAAGAGTATAGACCACCTTGGACGCAATTATGCCGACATTCAAAACCAGTGGCGCATACTGACAAAGGAAAAGGGTGTTGATGTTGCTGTTATTGACCTTCCTTTGCTTGATACACGTTTACATAAAGATTTGATGGGGACGTTTATTGCTGACCTTGTTTTGTCGGTGCTATCTTTTGTGGCGCATAACGAACGCGACAACATTCGGCAACGTCAAGCCGAGGGTATCGCCGCCGCCAAGTTAAGGGGCGTTAAGTTCGGACGCCCAATCAAAGCCACGCCAAACAATTTTGCGGAGCTTGTAGCGCAATGGGATAACAAGCAATTAAGCCGAGCGGATATTCTCAAAATGTGCAACATGAGCGAATCCACTTTTTTCCGCAGAAGAAAAGCGCAATGCCGCATAAAACAAGGTGAAAACAAATGAGTCATTGTCAAAAAGTCCCCTTCATAATGTGTAGATTTTGAGGGGATGTATATGCGTTTGATTTGCGGCTTGTAAAGATTGATTTACCCAGGGGTAAGTCGGAGCTTTTGATTACAAATTTGCCGAAAACTGATTTTACTCGCCTATATATTGGAGAATTGTGCATTTTTCGTTGGCGGATTGAGATGGTATTTTTGGATTTGAAATATGTTGTACATGTCGGGGATTTTATAAGTAAGTAAGAAGGAAAATTTGATAAAGCAGGGATTTTTTGCATCTCTGATTCAAGTAAATATTGTGATGTTGTTTATGGGAACGGCAAGTCAGGTGATGTTGAGTAAAAAAAGAGGTGCAAAAGTTGGATTGCGCTGTGAGCAAATGCAAGTTGTGTTGTATTGTGCGTGCGTTTTTGTGGGATTTAGTGCGGCATCGTCGGAAGGTGGTTGATAGAATTATTGCTGTGGTTACAAAATTTTAATCGGCGATAAGGCCAAATAGAATGTTTGAACGGCGATTATCTATGTGTAAACATCCTTAGGCTATAGGAAAAACTGGATGGTAGGCATCGCTTAAGTTAATGACATTAGCTGCCTTTGGAGGTTCTTTTCGTATGGCGTCTTCGATTGGTTGACGGAATATTTCCCAATCAATTAGTTGGTTAGCTTTTATTAGTGGATCGCCTAGGTTTGATAATGGACTTCTTGCAAAACTACTCTTTTTTCAAAGTTGCCAGTGACGAAGAGGGGTGAAACCTCAAACTAAAGCGTTCTTAGCAATTGCAGAAATAACTAAAATCACTGTAGCTACATAGTTTTACAAGAAGTCTAATATTTCAAGTTGTGTTTTTGCTCCAAATAAATGCAGTTGACCCATACAGTTTCCCTACCTGCATTTACTACACATAATGCCCATGATAGTTAAGAGGTTTTCTGAGGCTACCAATTAAATGTTTGAAATGTGCGCTTAAAGATAAATACATGTTGTGTAATTTTGTAAACCAATGGAGATATAAAGTGTGTCTGTAGCGCAAAGAAAATATTTTACAGAAGTCGCAGCATTAGCCGAAAAAATCGTTTCAGTAACGGCCGTTAGTGGTAAAAGTTTCACAGGTACTCTAATCGGTATTAACCCAGATAATCTAAGCTTGGTGTTAGCAGACGTAAAAGACGAAAGTGGCAACATAGTGAATCGTTTATTCCTTAACGGGAGTACTGTTGCACAGCTTTCTACTGCAGAGAAATCTTTTGATCTTAAAGCACTTGCACAAAGACTGGAAAAAGTGTTCCCAAGAATGGTTAAACTTTATGAAGATAAAGGATTCATTTGGGTAATGGATAAAGTAAAGCTAACTGACCATGGCATCACGGAAGGTTCTGGGCCAGCAGCCGAAAGAGTGCAAAGAGTTTACGACCAATTCGTTAGCGAAACGAAAACCTAAAACAAAGTGAACAAAATTTAGATGAACCAGCGTAATTGCTGCTCCTCTTTCTTCTTTTCTTCTGAAATGCTTCTAATTAAACCAAAAGTTTCAAGCACACGTTTGACCTCTTCACCTGCTTGTTCAATACTATTAAGGTCAACTTCAAAATTTAAAAATTTAATCAAAGTTAATAAAGCATAACGAGCTGCATTCACGTCAGGATTCATACCTAGCGTATCAACAAGCAAGGAGAAACCTTGCATGTCATACAATTTAGCAAGACCAATGCTTATACCTGCAATACCAAAAACGTTCCCAACCATAATTTTAGTACCAAGGTCTAAAACAGTTTTCATAGTGTCAAGATCAGTTGCAGTGCTATAAATGCCCGGCACTGGTTGGGGCTCATCTTTTTTAAAGCCCCCAATTGAAATAACATATTTGCAGCCTAAATTCTGCACAAATTTCAGCACTTTACCACATAACTCATATTGCCCAACAGTTGTCAATGCTTGAGTGTTACCATACCAGATAATCAAATCTCTGCCATCATTTTCGTGTTTAACATAGTAAAGTTCGTTGATAGGCGAACGGGTACTACCGTCTTGGATGGTTACTGCAAAGTCTTGAAAACTTGAAGTAACAATTCGAGCAAAACGCTTAGCCTTCAATTCATTGATTAAATGCAAAGATGCAATGTTAGCTACAAATCCAATACCAGGTAAACCTTCAATCAGAATTGGATCATTGAATTTTGGAGTTTCAATTATGTCGATTGTGACAACCATTAAGATGCCCCTTTCAGGCAGGATATAGTTTTAATGATATAATATAAGTAATACTCTACAATAAACTCTAACTGCCCACGTCGTACGCATGAATTTTAGTCTGTAGATGTACTCCGGTTTTTTTAAAAATTATATCTTCGATAAACTAGTTTGCGATACATTTATGACTAGTTTATAACAAGAATTTTTGTGCATCATTTTAAAAGTTGGATAAAACGCAAAAAATAATAGAATATCTGCAAATAATAAACAATTATGACACACGACAACAAAGTAAAACCAATACCCTCTAAACGAAATAATCGGCATAGCCTTCTTTGCCATGACAGCCAACGCAAATGACTGCATAGACATAGCCAACTTTGCACAAGAACACAAAACACAACTAGAAACCATTTTACCCTAAAAAACGGTGTACCCTCCCATGACACCATATACCGCACATTTGCCATGCTATCGTCTGAGTATTTGCAAACTTTTTCAAAAACAATTCAACCAACTCTTAAACAGTGACGAAGGCAACAAAATACGTAAAATCCTATCTATATAGCAACTGAACTTTTTATTGTCCAATGAATCTGTTTTTCCTTTGTGTTTGTGTATGTTGGCACGAAGTTTGGATGTAAAATCACTGTTTTTCTCGTTGGATATTATCTTGGCAGTTTTGATGGTTCTATTCGTTAGAAATATTGTTGGACTATGAAAAGTAAAGTTGCTATAGATGGTAAAACTCGATGTGGTGGTAGTGACAAGCAAAAGGCAAATCATATAGTAGTTGGTGTGGTAGATGAAAACGGTTTTTGTCTGGGTCAGGAGTAAGTAGTAGGTAAATTAAATGAAATTACCGTCATACCCGAGTTAATAGCTAGTTTGAACATGCAAAACACATAGTTACAATGGATGCTATGGGAACGCACGAGATATTGTCAGGAAAATTTGTAAGAAATGTGTGGTTACGTGTTAGCTCTTAAGGGTAATCAAAAGTTACTGTATGAGAAAGTTAGTTTGTGTTTTGGTGATCCAAGGTTTTTGGGTGGGTGTGGGTTTTATGAGATGCTGGAGAGGGCTTGGGGTGGGGTTGAGAAGTGTGAGTGTTGGTATTTGGGTGATGTTGTGAGTTTATCTGGGAGAAAAGATTGGGTTGGGCTTAAATTAGTGGTTATGGCTTGGAATGCTGTGGCCGGATATGGTCAACCTCTGTGTAGGCGTGCTACTTTATTAGTAGTTTGTCTTTGGGTGTGGCTGAAGTTGCTTGTGTAGTTTGGGGCGTTGGATGGCTGAGAGTATGTATTGGTATTTAGATGTGACTTTCAGAGGAGACAGTAATCATATGCTTAACGAGTAAGTGGTGTTTAATTTAGATATTATGCGGAAACTAGTGTTAAATCTGCTCCGATTACTTGATGTAGGGCGAAAAGGTGTAAGTATGAATAAAAAGCGCTACATAATCTGTTGCAATCCAGTAAATACTTTAAACAACTCTTAACACGCTAAAAACCAAAATAACACTCTAAACACAACTAACTAAACATCTGCAAAAAACTTTCATGCGTACGTCGTGTCTAACTGCCAAGTGGTCATTAAGTGTTAAGAAGGCTCTTTTGTGTAACTTTTTTTTTAAAAAAAGCAAATTTTTGTTGTTAAAATGCTGTTTTTAGTTTTTTGTAGGCGTAAGAATAATATAAGTAAGTATTGTACTTGTTAATAGTGCGTGGTGTCGTCATCAAAAGTAAAATTAGTAGCATTGAATTTGTTAATAAAATTCAAGAAAATGTTATGAGTACAAGGCGTAAAGAGCTTGCTAAACTTTTAGAAGACATAAAATCCGCTGATTGTGTTATTTGTGGAGGATCTGGCAGATCGCTTTACTCTCTAAATGCGGCTATGAGTCAAATTGCTCTTAGTCAGGCGGGTTGGAGAAATAAAGTTGTTTTAACGCCTGATGATCCTGGTTTTCCGGGTCATAACATGTATGATGCTGCTTCTGATTTGGAAAGGCGCTACAAAAAGACTCTTCTGTTGATGAATTCTGGAAGTGGTTATAGTGATGACCCGTTAGTTATGGCTCAAGATCTTGGCAGGTATATTGAAGAAAAGAAGTCAACAAAGTTTTCTATGGGTTTGCTTACTTCAGCTTATGAGTCTCCTTTGGCAGAGATTACAAATAAATATGGTACTACTGTCCTTTTGAAGGGCCGTGGTAAATCTAAGCCTTCATCTGAGTATAGTAAAACAGGTATGATGGGGGACATTTTTGAGCTTGGGACCCTTCAATTGTTAAACAGTATGATCGAGGTAATTTTTCGTAATCTTGAGGTTGACGATATCTATAGTATATGTAATGATGAATTTCAAAAAATAGGTGAAATGATAGATTCAAACGTTAGCAGTGACACGTACATTCGTCTCGTTGATTTAATGGAGAAACGTACTAACATATACCTTGGCGGAAAAGGGACGGGTAATGAAATAGCTAAAATGACGGGTGTGCGTTTGTTTCACCTTAAAACCATCTTTAGTGACAATGTCTATATGACAAGAGGTGTAAATACTCCTCACCCAAGAGCAGGTGATCTTGAAATTCTTGTTTCGTATAGTGGTGAAACTCAACCGGTTATTCTTTGGGCTGATGTGATTAAAAAGTTTGCTGGCACAGTGTTTGCAATTACGAGTAATAAGAATTCTCGGTTGGCAAAGAAGGCTGATCTTAAAATTATTCTGGAGGAGGAGGCTAAACCGAACACGCCGAGGCGTTTCTATACGCGGGCTGCTTTTGTTTTGAGTCCTTTGGCTGTAAAGTTGGCTGAGCGTTTAGCTGAACGTGGGTTAAAATTGCCGGAATATTTAATCAGTTGGTATCATTCAGTGACGCAGTAAACAGAGTCTGAAGGGTATCTGTTTAGTGTGTTGCTTAATGGTAATGTGATTTTTTTGTTGTTTATTGCTGGTTTTTTAGCCAGTGTGGTTTTCCTGATAGGAAGTTCGTTAGAAATATTTTGAAGTAGTTGTTTTGGTTATATGTTTTTGTTATTTCGCTATTTGTGAGAAGAGTAAGGTTTGTTTTGAATGCTTTAGTGATAATTTCTGAGGTGCCGATGTTTTTTCCTCCGTCGGCAAGTTTTTCTTTTAGTAGTGTTATAGCGTTAGTGTTTTTGCGAAAGATTTCAACTGTCCATTTGTTTTCTTCGATGTATGGTCCAGCGGTGACTTGATTGCTTTTTGTGTATTTGTTGAGGAATTTTGTGCATTCATTTGAGCATTCGAGGGGTGGGCCTGAATGTTTTTTGATGTTTGCGATGTTTTGTTGTTCTATTTCGAATATGAATATGTGGAGGTTTTTTTCGTTGCTCCAGACGGTGTCTCTGAGTATTTTGTAATCGTTGAGTTCTAATAGTTTATGTATTGAGCGTTTTGATTTATAGAGTTGTCCCCAGAGTACGTCAGGTACAGCTTGTGTACTGCTATTTGTAATTAGAAATAGTATTGTTGAGCCACGGTTATCCAGTTGTTGTTTCAAGTTTTTTATTGTAAGCGCAGTTTGTTTTGGTGTAAAGAAGAATTTTTCAGAGGGGTTTTGTAAAAAGGTTCTTGTTGCGCCGATGAAATTGTAGAGTTTTTCTATTTGAACTGCTGAAGCGGCATTTCGAGCTTTATCTATAGGGTCAATAATTACCAATGGTTCAGAAAATAACTCTGTCAAATTGTTTTCTTTACCTAATGGATGGTGGTGTTCAATATCAATTATAACGCGTTTGTTATAATTTGCAAATGCTTGCGCTGTTTGAACAAAAGAGCCATACGTTAGGATTAATAGTTCACATAAATAACCGCTAAAGCCGCCAATTTTGATTTCGGCACCATAAACGCCAATGCCTTGCATGAACTGTTTGAGCAATCGCACCTCTCCTAACATTTTAGGGGTCAAATGTTGTTTAATATAGTCTGTATGATAAGGTGTTCTATCTGTTGCGCTTTGCCACTCACCAAGTTTAACATCATAACATGGAACAATGTCTACCCGTAAACCGTCAATAATTATTTCAAGATAAGGGTGCTCAGCAAACCGTTCAATAACCTCCGTTGCGTCCTTAGCAACGGTTTGAGCAATTTTTAAACCAACCTCGCCAAGTTTTTTACGTGAAACAGCATCAGCAGTAGCAGTAGTAACAGGAGGTAAACGTATGAAAATATCAATGTCAGGATTATCCTTTAGCCAAGTATCTTTAGCTATGGAACCCTCAACCCTAACAATAGCTTTTACGCATTGCTGTTGGCATGTTTCCAAGATTTTCTGTTCCAATTTTTCACTTAAAGCCTTAACTCTACAGTACTCTTCAGTGGTGGGCGTGATTTTTTTTAAAACCTGCAGACTTAGAGCTTCAAGTTCAGTTTGCATGCCGCTTTCGCTTCATTTTTATGGGCAATATTCCTTTAATGTTGTATAAGTTGGACCCGCAGATGATAGTTGACTGCCTTTTAGTCGTAAACTGCTTGCTTTTATGGTTCCGAACTCGTATTCTTGATGGCGAGTAACAAAGTCGACAAGTCGTTGTTTGTTTGTTCCTGAACGAACTCGGGCAATGGTTAGGTGTGCGTTGAAACTTTCGGGTTCTGGTACGAATCCTAAGTCGTGGAGCATTGGTTCAAGTTGCTCAAATATACTTTTCAATTGTCCAGCTCCAAGCGTTATTCCTGCCCAGACAACTCTTGGATAGTTTACTGTTGGGAAGACACCTAAACCTTGAAGCTGTATAGTAAATGAGACAAATTTTGTTTTTTTCATAACTTCGTAAACTTTGTCAACCATTTCTGGATTGATATTACCAAGAAATCGTACGGTGATGTGGATGTTTTTTGGTGTAACAAGTCTTAGATCTGCATTGGTTTGCATTAAGAGTTTTTGTACTGCAGCTATTCGGTTTATTATGTTTTCATTCTGTATGTCAAAAGCGATAAAGCTTCTTATTTGTTCAGACATTTTCTTTCTAAGGTATTCTTATGTTTATCCCTCATAAAAGTTTTAAGTAAAAAACAAGAAAAACATGCCAATAAAGCGAACATAAAACGCTCAAATTTAATATAAGGTCATCATCAGTACCTCGCAGGCATCATCACAATTTGAGTGCTCACGTAGATAGTTAGAGTCTGTTAACATTAAATTTATTACTAGGATTGCGTAGTTAGTGTAGATAGGGTGTTTTTAAAAGAGTCGTTTGTTAAAATTAAAAAATATTTACCCATACAACGTAAAAAGCAGCCATATAGCAACTTGACTTTAAATTCATAAATAGCTATCGTGTGAAAAATAGTTTGTAATGTCCTCTTTTGTTATGCTGGTAAGTGCAGTCAACAAAACTTTCTCCAAAGCTTCACTTGTTCGCGCCTTCAACTTACGCAATACTGACTTCATTTTCGACCAAGCCAGCTCCACAGGATTAAAGTCAGGAGAACATTTTGGCAAAAATAAAACCACTGCGCCTTTATCGAAAAATGATTACAGTACACCCTTAGCCGTATGCACCGACGAATTATCCATAACAACAACATCACCAAACCTAAGTCGGCACAAGATGATCCTATATGTAAACCTCAAAACCCGCCTTGTTTAGGGTTCCCTTAAACATCAAAGTTGCATCAAAACCGTCTCTGCCAAAGGTTGAAATTATTGACGTACGCTCAAAGCGTGCATCAGGAACATAATCATACACTCTCTTGGAGCGCTCACCCCAACCATAGAGAGGAGTCATCGCAGTGTTTATACTACTTTCATCCAAAAATCCAAGTTTGGAGGGTCTAACTTTTTTTGTGCTTCTCTCCAAGTATTTCTTGCCTTGGTAACATCATCTCGTTGTTGGTTGTTTGGATAGAGTGTCTTTTTTTATATGTCAACCCCATCTTTTTTAATCGTCTAGAAAGTCCTGATTCACCTACGTTTAGTGAGAGTTCATCTATTAGCTCTTGTAGGGTGATGTCTGTTTTTCTTTTATGGTTTGTCTGATTTTTTCTTCTGTTTGGGGTTATTTTTTTTTGTTGTCTTTGTATGGTTTGGGTTGGTATGATCCTGTGGTGCGGTATAGTTTCCATATTTTTCCAATGGAGCTGCGGCTTGTGTTTTTTACTCTTTTCATTATGGTTTTTTTGCTTTCGCTGCGTTTTTTTGCTTCGATTATTGGTTCTCTTTTTTTGTTTGAAACTGGTCTCATGAAACCCATAAACTATGTCGAACCTAATAAATGTGTTAATTTAAAATCAAATTGCTACATAGTTGATAGCCACAGTGTTTAACCCAGCCTTCAATATCCGTGTCAGTTATGGTGGCTAATGCTTCTGAAATAGCCGCAGTTAAAACATCAACAGTTCTAGCCTTTACTTTACGTAAATACGTTTTGATTTTTGACCAGACCAACTCTATAGGATTAAAATCAGGCGAATACACAGACAAAAACACAATCTTCACA
>JAITCR010000176.1 GCA_031282985.1 Nitrososphaerota archaeon
GGTCGGTTTGTGATTTTCACTGTAGGTGAAACTTTTTTTTACGCGTTATTTTTAGTTTAACAAGAGTGACGTGCATGGAGGAGGGTTTAACGTTGAAGTGCTCTGATAGTTCTTTTAGGCAGACGTCTGGGTGTTCTTCTATGTATTGTTATAGTTTTTGTGGTTTATTTTTCTTTTGCGTTGCCGTGTTTTTTTGGTTTTAGTGAATCTGTTTGTTGTTCTAGGTTTGTCCAGTTGTGATAGTTTTTTTGGGGATGTTAAAGGTTTCACAGACCTGTTTTATTGTGTGCCTTTTTTCTAAAAGATAGGACGGCTTCCCTGAAATCCACACCATACGTCATAACAAACAACATATTAGGCTACAGAATTTAAAATAGTCTGCCATAACAGTAAGGATAAGAACTATTATGAAAACAAGGTCATTTGTATACCCACAGTTGTTAGTATTCCTCATTAAACTTGGCTAACTAATTAGGGGTTGTTTTTGTTGTAGAGTCCACCTAATTTTAAAATTGTTTCTTTGTAAACTTCTATGCTGTTTAAGTAATCATCTATTTTTATGTGTTCGTCAAGTGTGTGGTCAAGATGCGAATCACCTGGACCGTAAGTTACAATAGGCAGGTTCATGGCATTTCCTAGAAGGTTCATATCACCAGTACCAGTTTTACGCAGTAGTGTTGCGGGTTTTCCTATAATTTTACGAACTGATAAAGAGAGCGCATGAACAAGGGGTGAAGCTTTGCTTGCTTCAAAAGGTTCTACTGTGTCAAGTACTGAGACATTAATACCTATTTGCGGGTTTGCATTTTGATAGTTACCAATTATCTTTATCATTTTATCGTAAACTTGAGCTGTCGTAAACTGTATTGGCACACGAACATCAAAATTCATCTCAGCTTCAAAGGGAATAACTGAGTCACCCTGTCCTCCAACCATTTTTACAAGACAAACAGTAATTGAGGAGAAAGGTGTTTCTTGTGGATCCATAGAAGGAAAAACGCATGCAGACCTGATTCTTTCCCAAAGTTCATAGGCTTTCTCAAGTGCGTTGTCATAAAGCCAAGGTGTTGAAGCGTGACCAGTTTCAGTTTTTATAACTATTTTTAGCTGAATTTGACCTTTGTAACCAATGGTAATGTTTTCAACACCACTTGGTTCACCGAAAATTGCGTAATCTGCCTGTATACCTTCTGTGATGAGGTGACGAACCCCTTTACTGGTTGCTTCTTCTTCTACAACACTTGCAATCAGAATTTTTCCTTTGAATGTGGGTTCTTTTGAAACAGCTAAAGCTGCCATGACCATTGCAGCCAAGGGTCCTTTTGCGTCGACAGCGCCTCTGGAATATAGTTTATCTTCTTCAACACGTAGCGGCACATTGCCTGCAACTGTGTCCATGTGTCCGCAAAGCAAGATAACGGGGTTTCCATCGCCAACAACACCAATCACATTACCTACAGCGTCTATACCTACTTCAAAGCCCATTTGTTTCATTTGAGTTGCTAAAAAATTAGCTATAGATTGCTCTTTTCCACTTGGACTGTAAATACCAAGAAGATTAGTTAGAAACCGTACTGCTTGATCTTTCATTTTCTTCTTCTCCTAAGATTTCATCTAACACTTTAACTACTTTATCAATTTGCTCTTTACTGATAATCAAGGGTGGAAGAATACGTACTACAGTTCGTCCAGCATCTATAACAAGTACGCCTTTGCTTAATGCTTTCATTATTACTCCATAAACATCATATCGAAGCTCCATACCAAGCATTAAACCTAAACCGCGTACTTCTTTAACGATTTTGTGTTTAGAAGCGAGTTCTTCAAGTTGAGATTTAAAATATTTCCCGTTGGCTGCGGCTTTTCCGGCTAGGTCTTCTTCTATTAGTACATCAAGTGCAGCACAACCTGCAGCACACACAAGAGGGCTTCCACTGAAAGTTGTTGAGTGTTCACCTATTTTGAAGGCTGACATTATGTTTTCACGAGCAATTGTAATGCCTATGGGTAAACCGCCAGCGAAAGGTTTAGCGAGGCACATTACATCTGGTGTTACATTCCAATGTTGACAACAGAAAAGTTTGCCTGTGCGTCCAAAACTTGTTTGTACTTCATCGAAAATTAACAGAATACCTTTTTCGTTACAAATTTCTTGTACTTGTTGCAAATAGTTGTCTATTGGAACGCGTATACCGCCTTCTCCTCGTATCGGTTCTATGATTACTGCTGCTGTTTTGTCAGTTATTGCTTCATGTATTTTGTCAGGATTGTCGGGTGTGACGTGTTTTATGTCAGGAATAAGCGGCATGAAGGGGTCGCGGTATTTTTTGTCCCATGTTAAGGAAAGTGCACCCATAGTTTTACCGTGATAAGCACCCATTATGCTGATGATTTCAGTTTTGCCTGTTGCTTTGCGGGCGAGTTTTATGGCGCATTCTACAGCTTCAGCACCGCTATTTGACAGAAATGCCTTGTTAAGGCCTTTAGGGGTTATATTTATGAGCTTTTGGATAAATTCAGCACGTTTGTCGTTATAGTAACAACTATGAAGGGTAATTAATTGCTCTGCTTGTGTTTTTATGGCGGTTACAATTTTTGGGTGACAGTGCCCTAGGGCTGCTATACCGTAGCTGCTTGCGCAATCGATGTATTCTTTGCCATTGATGTCCCACAGTAGAACCCCTTTGCCGCGCGTAAAGATTAATGGTTTTTTAGAGAAAACGTTTGCTAAGTAGAGGGATTCAATGTTCATTATTTCTTTTTCATTCATTAGTTATCACTGTACCAACTTTATGGTTTAGAGTTAAAGTTATAGGTTGTTTAGCAGTTCCTGAGGTTATAAGAACTTCCTTAACACCATGGGTAAGCGCTTCGAGCCCGGCGTGAACTTTTGTGCTCATGCCGCCACCGATTTTAGGTAGAACTTTTTTGACTTCTGTTGCAACAATTTTTGGCACACATTTACCATTAAGCATTAAACCGTCTACATCTGTTAGCAGTATTAATTTATCTGCTTTTAGAGCGCTTGCAAGTATTGCTGCTGTTCTATCACCATCCACATTGAGTGGGTTGCAGTCTTGACTAAGAGCGATGGGGGTAATAATTGGCAGGTAGTCTTTTTCAAGAAGTAACTGTAAGAGTTCTGTTTTTACTTGTGTTATTTTGCCTGTGTAACCGCCATCGATTACTTTTTTGCGTCCGCGTTCGTCAACTGCTATGAGTTTTTCTTTACGTTCTGCTTTGAGAATTGCTGAGTCAAGTCCACTTAAACCAACAGCGTTAATACCTTGTGCTTGGAGGGCTAAAACGATTTGTTTGTTAAGTTTACCAGCCATAACCATAGTGTAAATGTCAATGGTTTCTTTATCAGTATAGCGGCTCCTGAATCCCTCAGGGGACATTATGAATTTTTGCTCTTTACCTAATTTGGAAGCGATTTCAGTAACTTCTACGCCGCCTCCGTGAACAAGGACAACTTTGTGTTTTTTAACAACTTTTTTTAAATCAACAACAAGATCGTTTGATGCGCCTTCTTTAAGGATACTTCCGCCCATTTTAATTATTAACAGCATGGCAGTCACATCGGATGAAAACCCGTGCTCTTAAGTCCTGTGGTTTCGTCTATACCCATAAGTAAATTAAGGCATTGAACACCTTGCCCTGAAGCACCCTTACACATGTTATCAATTGCAGAAAACATCAGAATACGATTTGTATGTTCATCAATTTCAAAGCCAACATCACAAAAGTTTGTACCAGAGGTAATTTTGGGATCAGGAAGCTGATATGGCCCTTTCTGATATTTTACCAGACGAACAAAGGGTTCACTTCCATACATACCACGAAGGGCTTTCCAGAGGTCTTTACTGGTTATTGTTGATTGTTTAGGATAAACATGAATTGTTGCCAAGATACCACGCACCATGTTAACCGCGTGGGGGGTGAAACCGATTTTTACAGATTGACCACCACTTATAGCAGATAGTTCTTGCTCTACCTCAGCTATATGCCGATGCCCAGTAACTTGGTAAGGACGCACGCCACTGAAACGCTCAGGATGATGAGCCCCAGAAGTTGGTTTACTGCCGCCACCGGAACTACCAACTTTGAGGTCAACCACGATTTTATCAGTATCAACAAGTCCTGCTTTGATAATAGGAGCTAAACCTAAAATGGCACTTGTAGCCATACAACCGGGACAAGCAACAAGTTGAGCATTTTTGATTTCTTCACGGTGAAGCTCAGGTAAACCATAAACTGCTTCTTTGAGCATTTCAGAATGAGCATGTTGCCAACCATAATATGTTTCATAGTCAGCAGGGTTTTTGAGACGAAAATCAGCACTCATGTCTATAACTTTAAGACCAGCCTCAAGAAGTTTAGGAACAAGAGTAACTGAACCACCGTGCGGAGTTGCTGCGAAAATTAAATCACAATTTTTTTGAAGTTCAACTGTGTCCTGTGGTACAAATTTAAGCTGGGTTAAACCACGAAGATTAGGATGTACATTAAAGATATATTCACCTGTGCTTTGCCGTGAAGTAACCATTGTCACGTTTACTTGCGGATGTAAAAGCAACAGTCGCAGGAGTTCTCCGCCAACATACCCTGAACCACCAATTATTCCTATTCGCATCATTATCTTTTTTTCTCCTGAAAGATTAGATTATGTTTTAGCCGATTAGGCTTTGGGCAGCTTTTAAGAGCGGAATTGCCACATTTAGTCCCGTTACGAGCCTGGTGTTTTCCCAGAATTCGGGACAGGAATTTGCTTCATGAAATACGAGAGCATTCTCGTTGCTTTCTATATTTTCATCGATTACGCTTTTAACTTTCTGGTAAGAATTCGAGTTTGCGTACGTGTTAAAAGTTTGTTCTAACCTGTTGTTCCAAGCAAGAAAATCTGTTAGACGTGTTTCGTCAGCTTTTACCTTTTGTACTGGTATATATGCTTGTGCCGCAAGATCAAGCTGTGTCTTTAGACTAGCCTCATCTATCTGTTTGTTGTCAACAACATTTATCATTGCGTCAAGTGCAAAAATCCAAGCATCACTACCTTTACCTAACGTGTCACCACATTTGCTTGCTAAATTTATTACATTTTGAGGTAATTTAGCTTCAAATACCAAGTTACCAAGAAAAGTGTTTGTGCGGAAATCTTTGAAGCCTGCTCGCGCAAGAGCCTTATTGTGGCAAAAGGGTTGTTTGCCTTTTTCTTTGTAAACTATTATACGCAAGTCATAAAACCATTTTTTGATTAGTTCTTGGGCAACTACACCTATTGGATTTATGATATTTGGTTTTGTTTCTTTTATGTTCGTGAGAAGCTCTTCACGAGTTTTTGAGAGCATAATCATTTTGCCATGCGTACCAGCGTCTGCTTTAATTACTATACCAGCATCAAGGGAGATTTCTGTTTGGAATAAGTCGGCGATGTCTGTTTCGTTGTGGATTTCTTTGTGGTTTTTCATAAAGTCAGAAGCATCGCAGGGTACAAACACTGTTTTAGGAACCGGTAGACCAGTTTTCCAAAGTTTTAGTAAAGTGCGTAGTTTACTGTAACATGTGAATTCGACTTGGCTTGTATTTATGGTTTTTTTGTCAAGCATTTCCATAATGTATGAGGCCTGTAAGCGGCGGTTTTTACTTTGTGCCCTGTTGAGTACAACGGCAGTTTGGTTGAAAGTTTCAAGATAGTCTTTGCCTTTGGTTTTGGCGTTAAAACCATCCTTTGATATTGTTATGGCTATTTTGCGGAAAGGTATGAATTTGAGATCTATGCCAAGTTGTTGTGCGGTTTGTTTTATACCTGCTTCGTCATTTTCTGAACGTTCATAAAGGAGGGCTATACTCATTGCGTTAGGGATTCCTTTCAAAAAGAGTTATTATCATAAAAGAGAGAGACATTTTGTTAACTGTTTATTCGCCCCAGTCTTCGCCTTCAATTGTTAATTCTTGTAGGTCTACGTGTCCATCTTTGACAGCTTTTACTTCGAGTTCAAGTCCACATCCAGAGCAGCTAATAATTTCGCCGAGTTCTGTGTCTGAGGGTATTTCTAGTTCTGCGTCACAGTCAGGGCATTTTGCTTTGCAGACGCTTGTTTCTTGGGGGTTTGTATTTGTGGGGTTTACCATTGTTTTATTTCACTTTTTTATTGGAAATGAACTTTTTATTAAAAGTGGGTACCTTTTAAACATTGTGACTTAAATGCTACAGGCTAGTAAATAAATGTTCCAAATAGCACAAAATGCTATAGCTGAAAAATATGTAAACAAGAAAGAAAAACGGAAAACGTACTTTCCAAGAAACAATAGTGCCAAAAACGTTAAATTCAAACAAAATGCCTTAATCACAGGCACAAAACAATGGATGAAACAGATCGAAAAATCATAAAAATACTAAAAGACGACTCAAGAGCAGGTCACGTCGAAATCGGCAACCAAATCGGTTTATCCGAAGGAGCTGTTAGAAAAAGAATTAAAAATTTAATCGACGAAGGCACCATTTGTAAATTTACAGTAAAAATAGATGCAACCGAAGGCGCAGAAGCCATAACACTACTAACAGTAAATCCAGCCTATCCCACACAGGAAGTAACAAAATGCATACAACTAATACACAATGTAGAAACTATTTACGAAGTAACAGGTGAATACGACATCATAGCAGTCATAAGTGGCATGAATGTAGTTGAAGTTAACGAATGCATAGAAAAAATCCGACGCGTAGAAGGCATAATGAAAACCAACACCATGATAATCCTACGCAACATCTAAAAACTCGGCTTATAACAACATGTTAAACTCAAACAGAAATAGAAACCACAGGAACAAAGGGTTTCAATAGAGGTTACTTATTATAAACCAGCAGTATACCTCCGAATTCTAAACATATGCTCATAACAAGAAGCAACTTCTTGAGTATCGCCCAGACACTAAGGAACTGTCAGATAATAACTTGCGAAATCGTACAGCTTTTCAAATTCAAAATAAGTCGTTTTTATTCATTTATGGCTTTAACAACTTTATTTTTCCACATATTTTCGCAAATTATTGCTTAACCGTTCCTAATCTGAACACCGTTAATATTTCCTACAGGTTTGTTAAGATAAAATGTTGCTGACAAATAGGGATAAAGAGCCAAAGCATCTCTTGTCACACTATAACTTGTACCCACCCCTGCCTCAAGAAGTGCATTATTCAAATCATTATTATGCAACTGTCTAGGAATTATCACAGGACTCACCTCAGAACGGGCCTTTGTTAAAACAGGCTTAACACCACTTCCATCATCAAACGAAGGAAAAGAAGAAGCCCAATACGTCTTAGCTGCTTCAAAAGCAAAATCTGTAAGTTCCTCCTCAGAAAAAAGGGTCATACCTCAGAATAGTTTACGTTTAAATTCTAACACGTTTATGAGGAGTTCAAAGAGGGTTGTGTGCATTTCCAACGATTTAGAGTAACAAATCATTTTACGGACTAAACACTTAAGCCTTATACGAAACATTAGGTGCTTACGCTCAACTCTCTGCGCATTTCTCTTACCCGTACACAAAATACCCTGTGACATGGCATCATGATAGGCAAAGTTATCATCCGAAAACACCATAACGATTTCCACATTTAACCCTGGCAATAACGCTAAGAGCTTTTGCAACACCTCCTGCTCTCTTACACCAAAAACATACACCACAATTTCACCCGCTTCATGATTCATCGCATACCACAACCAACAAGACATTTTCTCACAATAGACTTCTTGCAAAACTCATAAATCTAAGTTTGTTTTTTTGTTATGATGTGTTTGTTGTAAAGTATGAAAACATCCAAAGTTATTCAGATGAGCAGTTTCGTAGAATTACAGGTGTAAAGAGGACCACTTTTGAAAAAATGCTAACAATTCTCCAGCAGCTAAACACGAGCTAACCTCTAAAGGCGGCCCAAAACCCAAACTATGCCCCGAAGACATGTTATTAGCCACTTTAGAATACATACAAAGAATACCAAACCTACGCCCACGTAGCAACAAACTATGGAATATGTGAAAGTAGCATCTACCACATCATAAAATGGGTAGAAAACACTTGATAAAAGACGGAACATTTTCACTACCCGAACGAAAAGCTTTGCTGAAAAGTGATATGGACTATGAAGTGGTGCTCATTGATGCAACAGAGTCGCCTGTTGAGCCGGTCTAAAAAAGCAAAGACACACCTACAGTGGCAAAAAGAAAAAGAGACACACCATAAAGT
>JAITCR010000060.1 GCA_031282985.1 Nitrososphaerota archaeon
TAGCAGCATCATTAAACAACAACGAGATGATAGACAACAAAGTGCTCTTTTTTCAAATACTCTACTTCACAACATCTTTACAGTACGAACCAACCCAAAATAGTTTTGTCCCAATGCCCTAGAAGACACAACCTTAAAATCTATGTTTTGCTGTTCAGATTGTAGGTCTGTAGGTACTTAAGATAGAAAACGATTAAAAACCGTTAAACACTAAATACTATAGTTACATTAGAGGTTCTAAATATGACCACTTTCACACTAATAATTTATGATTCTCCAATGACAAAAGAACGAGCTTTAACTGCTCTCAGATTTGCTTGGACAGCTGACCTTGAAGGTCACAAAGTTCAAATTTGGCTATTTGAAAACGGCGTATATTTAGCGAAGAAAAATCAGAAACCCACACAAGGTTTAATCAACTGCGGCCAAATGCTCGAAGACCTCGTCAAAAACGGTGTAGACGTAAAAGCATGTGTTGTCTGCGCAGAAGCACGCGGAGTTACTCCTACCGAATTAATTAACGGCATTAAACTTGCAACAATACACGAATTAATAGACTGGACCGCAAACAGCGACAAAACAATCACCTTCTAAGAGCTGTCTGCTTTGAATGTTGAAAAAATAGATGTCAAAGGTAAAATGTGCCCCATACCCGTAGCACTAACCAAACGAAAACTCGCAGAAATGCAATCCGGACAAACACTAGAAATTACAGGCGAGGGTGAACTGGAATTTGACAACATCCAACATTGGCTAAAAAACAATGCGCACGAAATAATTGAAACATCAAAAAACAACAATAACGAATTTAAAATAGCCGTAACAAAGCACTAACCAATTTCTTTTAACGAACTTTAGGCAGTATAGCAGAATAGTTTAAATTCTGCCCTAAAGTCTGTGTGTTTTGAGCCATACAAAGTGGTGTTATTTGTTTGTGACATATTATTTTGAGAGTATTGCAAAAAGGATTATGAGATGGTTTAATCTTTTGTATTTGCGATAGTTATGAAATGTCTCAAGTGTGGAAACCAACTTTGTGTAAAGGCAGGCTTTAATCACAATGGACAACGTTACAAATGCAAAGACTGCAAATACCAATTCACCCAAACCACAGACAAAAACGCCACCAAACACGCCTTCGCCCTCTACCTCCACGTAATTGGCTTATCCATGAATGCCATTGGACGCATGCTTAAAGTCGAACCCTCCCCCATACTATACTGGGTGAAAAATTTTGCACTCAAAACCTATGAAAAACCCACCCCGCAAGGCGAAGTCATAATTGAATTCGATGAAATGTGGCACTTTTTTACGCTCAAAAAAACAAGATCCGGGTCTGGAAGGCATACTGTCGAACTACCGGAGAGCTTGTTGATTGGGAATGCGGAAACCGAAGTGCCCAAACGCTAAAGAAAATGCTTGATAGGCTGCACCAGTTGGATGTTAAGGTTTTCTTTGCGGATAATTGGGGGTGTATGTGGAGTTGATTCTGTCTGAGCTACCGGTTCAAACGAAAGCATAAACACATGGGGTGGAGCGGAATAATTTTCGTCAGCGTTATTGGTGTGGTTGGTTTCGTCTGAGGACCTGTATGGTTTCGCGTAGTTTGCGTATGATTGATTTGACGGTTTTTCTGTTTGCTCGTTTTCATGTCAATGGTTCAAGAGAGGAGATTTGGAACCTTGCACATAATCCCTTTTGAAATACTCTCACATTGTGATTGTGGATGATTATGGTTTAGGAATTAGTTTCTCCATTATGCCAATTATGGTATGTATGGGTTTACGCAATGGTCCCAGACTCTCCACGACTACTTTAATGTTTCCTAAATCTGCGTGAGTTATTGTTCGAGTGAAAAATGCAACCAACATAAAAACAACTACAAACACCACTACACCTATAGCCAGTCGGATTGGACTGATGAAGGGCAGATGGGTTACTATGAGATAGGTCAAAATTCCGGTGACTGACGCTGATGAGAAAATTTTTGCGGATGCCTTCCAGTCTACCGAAACATCGTAACGTTTTTTTATGAAACCTAAGCTCAAAAATAGCCCCGGAAGAACGGCTATGAGGGTACTGGCAATCAAACCAGTTATGCCAAATTGTGAAATCAGCACAAAACTTAGCGGAAATCCGATAGCGGCTTGGAGAATGGCTAATTTGAGGTTATATTTTGTGTCTCCTTGGCTATTTATGAGGTTGCTGACGCTTAGGTTTCCAAGGGCAGTAAACAGGTAGACTATGGATAGTATCATAAGGTAAAAAGGGGCTTGTGTGTAGCTTGGAAATAGCGTGTTGATGGCGGGCTCTGCAAGGGACATAACTAGGATAGTAATAGGTACAACTATGAGTGTTGCGTATTTTACGGAATACTGAAAAATATTTTTTAGGTCTTGGGAATTTTTTCGGTAATCCAGTTTGGAGAAAGCGGGAAAAAGCATAGTTGTAACGGGTGTAGCAAAGAAAGTGATTAAAACAACAAAATT
The DNA here is from genome assembly GCA_031282985.1 of Nitrososphaerota archaeon. Lineage (GTDB taxonomy): Archaea > Thermoproteota > Bathyarchaeia > Bathyarchaeales > Bathycorpusculaceae > Bathycorpusculum. The sequence goes on from JAITCR010000060.1 coordinate 2,490, forward strand.
TTGCGCAACGGCATAATTACCGACAACGCTGTCGTCAGTAACAAAAATTGGTATAAGATTAGCGTAGAACATGCTAAGAATACTGAGCAGGATTGCGCCTATAGACAGCGGTATACTGTATTTTATCAGTGTCTTTATTGTTTTGCCTATGGTCAGTTTGCCGTCCGGCGACTTGGATAGGGATGAATAAAGGGTGTATAGAAGCAAAACTCCGGTTATGCCTGCGACTAAACCGCTTACAGTGAAGCCAACGGTCGCACCTAGAGTGCCTAAACCAAAATATACAAGAGCAATTATTAAGCCTGTCTTAACCATAGACTGGATAATTAACATGATGCTGTTAAGGTGTAGTCGTTCCATACCTGTAAAGGCAGCACTTGCCGTGTTTATCAGGGCACCACTTAGAATAAATATGGAAGCGATTTGGATTAATTGAGTGATTTCAGGTCGGTTATAGAGTGTATTTGCCAGAAACCCTGAAAGTATAATGGATAGAATTGTGAGTGCTAAACCGAATGTAAACTCAAAAACAAGTCCTGCAGTAAATATACTTCGTATTTTAGAAGTATTGTTTTCGCTGTTGTATTGGGCGGTATATCGTATCATTGCAGTATTTATTCCCCAATCTCTAAAAGTCACAAATATTGCGGAAGCACCAATGACAATTGAGTAGAGTCCAAAATTGTTTGACCCCAACAGATTAGCAATGAAGTAAGTACCAACAGCCGAGATAACTGTGGATATGACAAGCCCCAAAAGTAAATGGAAGCCTCCCTTAACTGAAACCTTTGCCATATCAGTAGCTTTACTCATCTTTCACTCGCTCAACACACATAATTATAAAATGTTGATGGTGAAAGTAATGTTTATTATTTTTGGTTTTCAAAATTATAAAAGCACAATTGTTACTAAATATGGTTAGACAAAAAAAGAGAACATGTTTTTAGAGCCTGTTTAATATCTTCTAAAAATATGTATGTTGTATAATAAATGACAACGATCTGAGAACCTGTTCTCCACGACAAACGCATGAACTGTCCCATTTTAGACAAAAGACAAAAATTTGACGCTTTTCAACCCATTTTTGTTCTAATTACTTGATTTTTATCGTAAAACAGTACCTTTTGTCAGCGTGTTAAACTTTAAC
>JAITCR010000116.1 GCA_031282985.1 Nitrososphaerota archaeon
CATTTTTTTCAAAAGTGGCCCTCTTTACACCCGTAATTCCACGAAACTGCTCATCCGAATAACTTTGAATATTTTCATACTTCACAACAAACACATCATATAACAAAGAAAGCAAAACCTAGATTTATGAGTTTTGCAAGAAGTCTAATGTAAAAACACGAAAGATTAGCTCCTCCAAAATACAAACGGCGGCTTTCAAATTTTTTCCCCAGCACCACCCTTTCAAACTTTAACTTGTAATTGAACAGCACAAATTATAGAACAGAGGGGTTTAGAAGATCACTTATCAGGGGAATTGACACAAAAAAGCTCACATAAATGGCTACAACCATTAACAGTATAGTTATACCAAGTAAAATGTAGTCGCCTTTGTGTAGTCTTAGCAGGTATAGGTTTGTGCGCTTCTTTACTGCGCCCCATGCTCGTGATTCCATTGCTTCTGCAAGTTCCAAACTTCGTCTAATGGCGCTAACGATAAGGGGTATGAGTATAGGAATATAGTTTCTTATGCGTTTAAGTAGGTTGCCTTTCTCTAGTTCTAAGCCACGTGCTTTTTGTGCGTCCATAATGGTTTGTGCTTCTTCTGCTAGAACGGGTACGAATCGTACAGCTGTGGTGAATGCGAAGGCGAATTCGTATGGCACGTGTGACTGTTCAAATGCTAGACCTAAATGGTCAGAGGATGTTGTTAGGAAAAATATTGAAAAGGATTCAAATAGTACAACAAAACGCATGGTCATAGCTAATGCGTTTTCAACGTTAAGAGCTGTTAGAGTAAAGTCGTTGTAGAAGAATGTTGTTAATATGTTTATGATAAATATGAATCCTGCAAAGAAAGCTGCGCCGCGAAGGGATCTAATCCATTGTTTTTTGATTTTTGCTAGAACCACGAAGGGTAATTGTATCAGAAATAGGATTATGAGAGGCAGCATTTGGGGGAATACTATGGCGATGATAAATATGGCTATGACGTAGATGAATTTGATTCTTGGGTCTAGATTGTGTATGGGAGAGGAAACTTTTCGGAATTTTAAGCCGTCAAAGAAACTCATGGATGTTTTTTCTCCTTGGCTTTGGATAGTATTGCGGTTTCTGCTTCGTCAATGTCTATAATGTCTGCGGGTAATCCTATATGGGCAAGTTTAGTGAAAACTTGTGCTATTTGTGGAAGTACCAGTGAGGATTCTTCGAGCAGTTTTGGGGTGGTTAGAATGTCTTTAGCTGGGCCGTTGGCAATTATTTTGCCTGCTCGCATGAGAATTACACGGGGGTTGCATTCGGCCACAAATTCTACGTCATGGGTAACCATAATAACGGTTTTCTTTTTAGCTTGCAGTTGTATGATGAATTGGCGTAGTTTTTCTTTCTGCTCATGGTCTTGTCCAATTGTTGGTTCATCAAGTACAAGTGTTTCTGGATCCCAAGCTAGAACAGAGGCTAATGCGACACGTTTGCGTTCTCCACCACTTAGCAGAAATGGTGACGTTTTACGATACTGGTACAGGGAGAGGAAGTCTAATGCCCAAGTTACACGTTTTTCAATTGTTTCTTTGTCAAAACCAAAATTTTTTAAGGCGAAGGCAATTTCGTCTTCAACCGTTTCACTGAAAAGCTGGTTATCAGGATTTTGAAATACAAACCCAACGTTTCTTGCAAGTGTTGCAACGCCGGTTTTGGTGGTTTCAACACCGTTCACGCGAACTGTGCCCAAAGACGGTTTTAGCAGTCCATTAAAGTGTTTTATGAAAGTAGTTTTACCAGCACCATTTTGCCCCATAATTGCTACAAAATCGCCATCTTTAATTGTTAAAGAGACACCTTTTAAGGCTTCAACATTATTTACGTATGAATAGTGAAGGTCTTCGATAACGATTATTTGTTGAGTGCCTCCAATAGTTGATCCGCAAGTTCATCGGATGATAGGGGTGTTTGTTTGTTAACGCTAAAACCGTTCGTTTTTAGTTTTTTGTAGAGCAATGTGGCTTTAGGTATGCCTACACCTATGCGGCTGGTTTCTTCGTTACAGAGTATGTCTCGGGGGTTTCCTTCAAGGCATATTTTGCCTTTATCCATAACAATAAGGTGGTTAGTGTATTTAGCAGTTAGATCAAGTCTGTGTTCAACTAGAACTACAGTTATACCCTGTTCTTGATTGAGTTTGTATATAACATCAAATATTTTTTCAGCACTTAAGGGGTCAAGAAAAGAAGTGGGTTCATCCAACACGATAATTTCTGGTTGCATAGCTAACACTGATGCTATAGCTATACGCTGTTGTTGGCCACCTGAAACTTCATGTGGAGAGCGTTCACGTAAATCGTAAATACCTGCTAAATTAAGGGCCCAGTCAACGCGTTTGCGCATTTCTTCACGAGACATACCCAAGTTTTCCAAGCCGAACGCGACATCTTTTTCTACGCTTAACGCAAAAAGTTGATTCTCAGGATTCTGAAAAACAAGCCCCACATGCTTTGCCATATCGAAGGTTTGCTTACCTGTCACATTTTGCCCAGCTACAGTAACTTGCCCTTTTAATTCGCCTTGATAAAAATGAGGTATAAGACCATTAAAAGTTCGGCACAGAGAAGTTTTTCCACAACCACTCGGACCCGTGATAAGCACAAATTCACCCTTCTCTATCGTAAGAGAAACACCGTCAATTGACGGTTTAGACACACCAGGATAAGTATACACAAGATCACATAACTCAATTATCGCCATCATTACTGTGCCTGCTAACAATAAGCGCAACACAGCTTCATTTAAGCATAGCTACAGATTAGAAGATATTTTCTCTTTCAAAAGCTTAAGGCACTTATCCAACGCATCACACACTTCACCCTTCGCATTAACACCAGCAGCCATTGCATGACCACCCCCAACACCCCCAAGAAGCTCACCTAAAGGCATAGAAACATCTTTTCCAAGATGAATACCAGTTTTTTCGCTAAAATCACGATTACAACGAAGACTAACTTCAAGCTTACCAGCCTTCTTCCCCGCAACTGCAGCCATATGTGCACCTAAATCAACAAGAGATTTAGCAGCTGAAGCCTCATATGCGCTAACATGGGATAACGCGATTATCCATTCTCCATTTTTTATAATTTTTGCTCTTTTACAAGCTTTAAGTTTAGCAAGGCGCTCAGAATTATCAATGGGATTAGAAAATAAGTTAAGCATCGCCTGCGCATCTACACCTACACTTACAAGCCCTCCGGCAATTCTGAAAGTGTCTGAGTCACCTAATGCAAAATGGCGCGTGTCAAAAGCCATACCAGTAAAAAGGGCTTTTGCTTCATTTAAATTAAGTTGAACACCAGCTTGTTGATACATATCATAGATAATTTCACATGTAGCGGCTGCTTGTTCGTTTATTAAAGAAAAGTTACAGATTTGTTTAGTATCAGAGTTAGGTGCATGGTGATCGATTATTATCATGGGAGCGTTTGATGCTTTTAGTCGGTCAACAACATCGTCAAGCTGTTCAACTGTATTCATATCTATGAGGAAAATAACGCTAGCATATTCAATATTAGGTTTCAAATTTACGGTTATAGGTAAATTTTCAAGCAACTGTTTAGTTGGCTTGTTAACTCCTTGCGGTGCCCCAATTTCTATTACTAAGTCAGGTAAAAAACGTTTGAGTAAACCTTGAAAAGCGTAAGCGGCACACACAGCATCTGCATCTGCACTTTTATGGCATAACAACAACACAAACGTTGCCTGTTGTTCTTTCAATATGTCTATAATTTTGTTTATGCTCATATTAGTGTTCTCAAAAAGTTTTCACTTGCCAAATGTGCTTGGACAACTGCTTCTTTCGCCAGAGCATCGACATCAACATTTTTGGCGTCTTTATTTAGGGTAAGATTTATTTCAACACTTAAATCAATGGGTTTTGTGCCTTGTGCTTCTACAGTGATGTCTAAGCGATCAATGAATTTAGAATCAATTTTAGTTTGGATATGTCTACGGGCAGCGTTTTCGGCTGTTTCACATAGTGTTTCGATTTGTGGGGTAGTTAGCTCGGGTAAACCTAGCTCTACCAAAAGTCATGTCTCCTAAAAGGAAGATTTATTGTTGACCCGTTAGGGGGTTTATGTCTTCTTGAAGTTTAGCTTGTGTCTCTTTAATTTGACTACGTATACGCTCTTCCTGTTTTGCAATGACAGCGCTACGTGTTGCAAGGAGGTCTTTGCGTTCATTTAAGTCGACAAAAATTTTAGTTTTGTCAGATTTTATCAGTAATGAACCTATAGATTTATAGAGCACTGCATCATCAGTGGTTTTTGCCATTTCGGCAAGCGTTTGTTCTACTTCGTTTTTCTCCATGTCAACTTGTTGCTTTTGTGCGAGTATAGACTGCAGGGTTTGTTGTAGCTGCTGGAGGCGTAACAGTCTTTCTTGGACATTTGGAGGTAATTTTGATAATTCATCACTCAAGGTTTAATCCTCTGCAACAGGCAATAAGCAAGGCTCAATAATAAGTATTTCCAACTCTTTTTTGAACTTCAACTACATAATCAGATTTTTAGCATTTTTTTAATTTAGCTATGAAAAACCCGTTACAGTCATGTAAATGAGGATAAAGACGTCGACATTGGGTTAAACCATGCAATCCAGGCAAGCCAAATTCAGGGGTAATCTCTACGAGATGAAAATCTGGGTGTTCTTTTAAGAAGCGTTCTATAATCATTTCGTTTTCTTCAACCGTTATACTGCAGGTTGAGTAAATCAGGTAGCCTCCTGTAGCAACGTGTTGGGCACAGTTAGTTATCATTTGTTGTTGAACTTCTGCCATGTTTCCTATTGATTTCTGGCTTAGTCGCCATTTTGCTGAGGGTTGTTTAGCGAAGACACCTGTGCTAGTACAGGGTGGGTCTAAAACTACAATATCAACCACTTCGGTAGTGGGCAGAGGTAAACATGCACTAGCTGTTACGACGTTGGCAATGGTTACGCCCATATAGTTAACTTCTTGTCGCCAAGTTTTTATTCGGCGTTTAGAAAAGTCCACGGACGTTATGTTGCCTTGGTTTTGCATTAACTGGGCAAGGTAAGTGGTTTTAGCTCCAGGTGCGGCGCATATGTCGAGGATTTTGTTGCCGGGTTTAGGTGTGGCGGTTTGGGCGGCAAAACAGCTGGCTTTGTCTTGAACATAGAACAGGCCTAGTTTGAAGCTTTCGAGTGTGTGTAATGGCTGTTTGAGTTCAAAAATTTTGTATATGTCTTGTAATGGTTCAGCTTTTTGAAGCTTGACACCCTCTGTGGCGAGTTTTTGAAGTATTTCGTCTGAGTTACCTTTGAGAGTGTTAATGCGTATGTATGTGGGTGGTGGGGTATTGCTTGCACGTAGAAAAATGGTTGCTTCTTCATTGCCCAGTAAGTTAATGCAGTATTTCACAAACCATTGTTGTTGAAATGTTTCAAGGCTTAAGCGTTCTTCATCATCTGTGGCGTCTAAAATTGGTTGTATTTGTTGTGTTAGTAAAAATCCAAGGTATGGTTCTACTTGTAGCATGGTTTTCCAGCCTAAAATTGAGCGAGCCATACTAGCTATGTTTTGGGCTTCTTGCAGGTTATATTTTGTCCAGTTTTTGGTGGCTCGTGTCTGGTAGACGTAAAGTCTTAAGAAAGATTGGATCCCAAGATTGAATTCTTCAATTTTTTTAGGTGTGATAGCGACATTTATAAATTTGTCAATTAGGTTTCGGTGACGTGTTGTTTCTACTACTATGCCATAAGCGTAACGGATGGCATTTGAGTTTGTTTCATTTAACTGTTTAATTGTCTTTGCCAACGCGATGTGTTCACTTAAGCGTTGCATTTCAATCCAGCTTAACGTTTCAATAGCTATTGTCCAAGCATTCTTTAACACTATAAACTCACAGTTTACATTGAATACAGTGCTGCTAATTAAGACTTAAAATTTGAGCGTAAAAATTGCACGGTCACAACCATCAATTCTTTTATGAAAAACATTAGACTTATTGCAAAACTGTTAGTTTTCATAATTGCAGATACCACATATTAAGTTGAATCTTAAGCCGAAGCGTTTTCTACAATTACGATAACGATCAGACACTATCTTAAACCGCTTAATCAAACCAATCACATGCTCATTCAAAACCCGCACACTTGAAACCATATGATTAAACACTTTATCCTCTTTAGTTAACAGTCTTTTCTTACTACTTTTTACTGGAATTACAGAGTTAACATGAAACTCTGTGATCCCAATATATCCCGTGTCCACAACAACCTTAATCTTAGAATCAATCTTTAGTTTTGACACCTTAAACAGCCTAAAATCATGACACCTGCCATTAGCAAAAAACGTACAAATAATTTGTCCATCCACCTTGCTTACAACCACTTGCGACTTTATAGTGTGCCTCTTTTTCTTTTTACCACTGTAGTAACGCCTTTGCTCTTTTTAGACCGGCTCAACAGGCGACTCTGTTGCATCAATGAGCACCACTTCATAGTCCATATCACTTTTCAGCAAAGCTTTTCGTCCCGGCAGAGAAAATGTTCCATCTTTTATCAAGTGTTTTCCACCCATTTTATGACACGATAAATACTGCTTTCACACACTCCATAACTTACTGCTACGTGGGCGTAGGTTCGGTATTCTTTGTATGTATTCTAAAGTGGCCAATAACATATCTTCAAGGCATAGTTTTGGTTTTGGACCTCCTTTAGACGTTAGCTCGTGTTTAGCTGGCTGGAGAATTGTTAACATTTTGGTGCTGTCTTTTAATCGGTTAACTTTTTTGGACTGAGTGAGTTCATTCTATGTTATCGACCAAGAAAACATAGGAATGAAACCCAAGTGATCACAGTCCAAGCACAAATAGAAATACAAGGCGATATAAGCCTTGCCAACATATCCCAAGAAATAGAAAAAATAAACTTGCCAAAAGAAATACTCAAAACAACAATAATAAAACTTCAAGACGACCTATTACTGGAACTATGCGGCAAAAAATACCAAAGAAACCCACATAAACAATTCACCAGAGCAGGAAACACCAAACGAACACTTAGCACACGACACGGCAAAATCGAATTCAAACTAGCCAAAATACACAGCCAAGAAAGCAACTCCATCCTAAGACCCCTGCTGCTCTACATCGGCATTGAATCCAAAAAAAGACACGTAAATGACCTATCTTTAGAATGCGCAGAATTAGCCACGTACCTAACATATCGCGACTCAAAAACGGTGCTTGAAAATCTCACACATGCCAAAGTATCTAAAGACCAAATACATGCTTGTGCTCAAGAGGTAGGTGATTTTATGAATCAAACACGCAGAAAATCATCTGTTGCAGAGAAAGATGTGGATTTGATTATGGGAGATGGCACTAAAGCACATGGTTACGGGGGAAAGAAGAATGAAATTAGTGTTCTTTTAGGAAAGAATGAGGCAGGGGAGAAGGAGTTGTTGGGGCTTAGTGTAAATGAGTCTTGGAAGGATACTGGTTTGCAGTTTAAGGGAAAAGCAAAGGTGGCGGTGTCAGATAATGAATCTGGTCTTCGTAGGGTGTTGCTTGAGAAGTCAGATGATTATCAGGCTTGTGTGTTGCATTGTATAAGGGATGTGAAAGTTTATTTGTGGCAAGCAGGTTTACCTAAGGAGCAGAGGAAGACTATTTCTGAGCGTGTTGAATCTGTATTGTGGACTTTGTGTAATTCTGTTAATGTTCATGTTGCGGATGGAGATTTTAAGCGACTTCGGTGGCGGGTTGATTTTACGCTTGAGGAGTTAAAGAGAATTAGTGGTGAGTTTTTGGGGGCTGGGTTGGAGTCTGTTGCACGGTTTATTCGTAATGCGGCTAATCATATGGTTACGTTTGCTAGGTTGGCTTTGAATGGTGTTTCTATTCCTTTTTCGAATAATTTAGTTGGGCGGCTTATGGGAGAGATTGCTAAACGTGTTAAGCACAAATGGATGCATTGGAGTGCACGTGGTTTTGAGAATCTGCTAAACATTCTTCTAGCAAGGTACTGCAACAAACACTTCTATAATGAGATGAAGGAGAAATACTTAAGTCCAAACAGAACTATAATTAAAATGACGATAACATAGAAAAGCTAACCGATTAGGATACACAACCAACATTTTTTCAAAAGTGGTCCTCTTTACACCTGTAATTCTACGAAACTGCTCATCCGAATAGCTTTGGATGTTTTCATACTTCACAATAAACACACACATAACAAAAAAACAAACCTATATTAAAGAGTTTTGCAAGAAGTCTATTGCATAAAAGATGTTTCTGAGCTCAAAGAGAAGACAAAATGTAGAGTAAATTTTTTGATAAAGAATTATTTGTGGTTAAAGGGTTCATAAGTTACCTTTGAATTTTTGGTAAGGTAAAGATTTTAGTCAGTAAATGTAATAGAAAAGCTAAGGAATAGAGAGGAATGGCGCAGAATAGGACTTTAGATTCATTCTTTGTAAAAGAAGACCACAAACCGGCAATGCTTCCACTGGATAAAGTAGCGCCAGCTGAAAATGAATCTGACCACCAGATTACGCCAACTGTAGCAGTTGAAGAAAAAACTATTCAGAAACCAGTCAAAAAAGAAAGGAAAAAACGAATTTTACCTCCAATTGCACCCCTTGACCTTCCACCGTCTTATTTTGTTTCTGCAGCATATGATGGCCGCCAACAGAAAGTAATTATTAAACTTTATGAACCTGAGTCAGGCGAGCTATATTTTTGGCATGACAATAGAGGCCACAAACCCTACTGTTTAACTAGTCTATCAAAAGAAACAGTTTTACAGTTTGACCGAATTACTAAACATCAAGGTTATGCTGACTGTATAACTGAACAAAGATTTGACCCACTATCCAATCAAAACATTCAAGTCACAAAAATCGTCGCCAAAGACCCACTTGCAATTGGTGGCAGACCAAATGGTACAATAAGAGATATAATTCCAGAAGATCATACCCAAGTATGTGGCTGCAAATTTCAAGATAGCAACACCAAAATTTGGGAATCTAAAATCAAGTATTATCAGTCATACATTTACGACCAAAAACTCTTGTCTGGAATGATTTATCAAATAAAGGAAGGAAACTTGGAAGAAGCACCTGTTTATGAAGCAGAGCAGACACTTGGGAGAATTCGTGAAGTTTTCGGTGATGAACCGTTTGAGGAACGCGAGTTTGTTGAGATGTGGGCTAAACTTCTTGAGTATCCTGCGCCTAAATTTCGTAGGGCAGCTATTGATATTGAGGTTTATTCTCCGCTGTCTAACCGTGTTCCTGATGCACGTGAAGGCGCTTTTCCGGTAATTGCGTGTTCAATTTATAGTTCTGAGGGGGACAAGAAAGTTCTTGTTCTCAAAAGATGTGACAGATCGAACGAAAAATTTCAGGCGCCTATAGGCATAGATGTAGAATTTTGTGAAACTGAAGAAATCCTGCTACGGCAAGTTTTCAATGTCTTAAACGAGTTCCCATTCATTTTGACTTTTAATGGTGATGATTTTGACCTTCGCTACTTAGTTCACCGGGCCTTAAATCTTGGATTTTTCAAAAAGGACATTCCAATTGAAACTGGAAAAAGGGTCTGTTTGATAAAATATGGCATACATATAGATCTCTACAAGTTTTTCTTCAATCGTTCAATTCAAATTTACGCTTTCAACAATCGCTACAAGGACGTAAGTCTTGGTGATGTCGGCGTAGCACTTTTAGGAATGGAAAAAATTCATTTAGACAAAGCTTTTGGTGACCTTAACTATAGTGAACTTGCACAGTATTGTCTTCGTGATTCTGAAATCACTTACAAATTGACAAGTTTTGAAGATGACTCAGCTATGAAACTGATACTGGTTCTTGCGCGCATAAGCAGCATGCCAATAGAAGACGTTAGTCGTCAAGGAGTTAGCCGTTGGATACGTAATTTTATGCATCGTGAACACCGTAAACGTGGACTTTTAATTCCAAACGCTGAAGACATTTTAACCAAAAAAGGCAAAACCAGTACAACAGCAGTAATTAAAGGCAAAAAATACAAAGGCGCAATAGTTGTTGAACCCACGCAGGGGGTTCACTTCAATGTTGCAGTAATGGACTTTCCCAGTCTATATCCATCAATTATCAAAGTTTGGAACCTTGGGTACCAATCAATCGACTGCAATCATCCTGAATGTAGAAGCCGAATGATCCCAGATACAAACCATTGGGTTTGCGTTCAGAAACGAGCACTTGAAAGCTTGTTAATTGGTTCACTTAGAGATTTGCGTGTAAGATGGTATAAGAGCCGTGCCAAAGACAAAACATTATCACCTGAACTGCAAAATTGGTACAACATTGTACAAGGAGCACTTAAAGTCATTTTAAACGCTAGTTACGGCGTTTTTGGGGCAGACAGTTTTGACCTTTATTGTCCACCAGTTGCGGAAGCAACTGCTGCAATTGGGCGCTATAGCATCACACAAATCCTTGAACATGCAGAAGCATCAGGCGTAAAAGTACTCTATGGTGACACGGATAGTTTGTTTCTTAAAAATCCATCTAGAGAACAAATTGAAGAAGTATCACGTTGGACCGAGAAGCATTTAAACATGAATATTGATGTTGACAAAGTTTATAGGTATGCAGTTTTTAGTGCTCGTAAAAAAAATTATTTAGGGGTCTTAGAGGATGGCACAGTTGACGTGAAAGGGTTAACAGGTAAAAAAAAGCATATACCAGTTTTTATCAAAGACGCATTTAATCAAATGAAGGAGCGCCTCGCAAAAGTCAAAACGCCAGCTGAATTTGAAAACGCAAAAAAAGACATAGCATTCATTGTTAAAGACAGATACATGCGGCTGAAACGGCATGAATGGACTGATAACACTGAGCTTGCGTTTCATGTTGTTTTAGGTGATGACCTTAGCAAATACACAAAAACAACACCTCAACATGTGAAAGCAGCATTTATTTTGCAGAAAAGCGGAAAAGAACTACGAGCAGGTGACCTTATCAGCTTTGTTAAAGTCAACAGTAACAAGGAACACGTAAAACCTGTTGAGTTAACTTATAAAAATGAGATTGACACGGACAAATACATCGCATATTTACAGTCAACTTTTGATCAAGTACTAGATGCGTTAGGGCTGAATTTTGATGAAATTATTGGTTTAACAAAGTTAGCTCAGTTTTTTGTTTAAATAGGAAGAGAAACAAGAGAGTAGATAAATGCAAGTAACACGAATAATGCAATTAATGTTGAGATTATTATTACTATTTTGCGTTCGGTTAATGGACGATGGTAAGTTATTGTTGTGACTAAGCTACGTTTGTGATCAGATTCGAGTTTATTGTCTTTGAAAGCAACTGCGGCTTTTTTGTGTGTAAAAAAGACGGCTAATAGAATTAGGGAAGAGTTGAAGATATAAGGTATTATTGAAACCAATAGACCTAGTTTTACATCTGCAATAATTGCAAAAGATGCAATAGACATACCTATAGCAAAGCTACCAGAGTTGCCTACGAATATTTTTCCTTGCAGGTTTAATGCTACAAGTATCAGCCAGAAAATTATTGGTCCAATCATTAACAGGTAGTGGGATGATGTTAATGAGGAAATTCCCATTAAGCCTAAAAACACTATTGCAGGACAAATAGTTTCAAGACCGTTAAGGCCGCCGAGCATGTTAATTGTATTTGTCACGATCATTACGATTAATGGAATTATTATATAGAAGTACCATATGCCAAAATTTATAGAACCAATGAAGGGTAAAGTGATTGCCGTACGGGCGTTCATGCTTATTGCAAAATAAATCAGAGGTAACGCAGTGATTAGGGGCATAAATGCTTTGTATCGCCATTTTAAATCCATCCAGTCATCAAGTAGCCCCATAAAACCACCAAAAAGAATACAGACAGCAAGGGTTAAAGGCGCAGAAATACCAGATTGCACTGAACGACCTTCGCTAAGGAAATAAAATAAAAAAAGACACACTGTTGTGAATAGGACGTATAATACGCCTAAACCGTTTGGAACTAAAGGCTTCCCATTTTTATGTTGATCTGGAACCTTTGGAAACACGCTTTAGTCATCACCTAATGGTTACCCATAGGATTATGGATTGTCTGCATTGTATGCAGCCCAATCTATCTCGTAGAGGCCAATTAAAGGAACTATAGTACCACTTGGATTTAAGCTTGTAAGTTCCGTGCCTTCAACGCGTATGGGTTTAAAGTAGTCCAATTCCACTGCTGGGCTATAGGGTATAACAACTCCATTAGTCTTATCAGTAAATACATGTTCAACATCGGCCAACAATTTATAAATCACAGAGTCCTTGCCTTGTTCATTCCACATCCAGTCATTGCCATAGGAAACGCCGAAATCAGTTCGATTTGTCCATGCATTGTTTGGATCCATAAAACCTTCCTTAATTAGTCTGTCTTTTGCGCTTCCAGATATGTCGGCCATCCAAGCCCATTTGCCTTCATCACCAAAACCCCACGGTCTCGAATTGTATGACCCAGACTCATCTTGCCAAACTAACAGAGACTCGAAAACGACTACATAATTTACATTGTTTTGACCATAAGTGTCTAACATCTTTAATGATAGTCTTTCGTTTGCCATATATGCGAAACCCAAGTTTTCTATTTGGGTACCGTTAACTGTAGCATTATCAGCAAGAGTAGTCACATTACCCATAACACTTAACCAATAGCCATAGTCCCACCAACCAACAACTACATCGGTCGAACTGATGCTAGGGTTAGTCTTGAGGAAAGTTAACATGTTTAACCATTGAGGCATTGGTTCATTTGGAACTATCGGGAGGGCTGCGGAACTGAGTGATGTAGGTGCATAAGCACCTGCGTAAGCTCGAGGCATTCCGCCTGTTTGGGGTGTAAAAGCGAATTGTGTCATGAGGATAATGAATATCAGCAGTATTCCAAGGCCGCTGTATTCTTTACTGACACGTAATAGTTTCCGCTTTGTTTTTGTGGCAGCGTTTGGTGTTTCGTTAAACATTGTCATGAATGGTTTTAACATTCCGATTATACCCATAGCCATGAGTAGACCAAATGCGGGTGCGAAAATTACTAGTAGTCGCACCATTGAAGAACCAAAGTAAAGGCCAGTTACGCCAAAGAGGAGGAGGAATATGTTGCGGTTTGTTGGATTTTTCAGTACGAAGTATAGGCCTGTGAGGAAAAATATTGCGCCTACACCGAGTTCTAGGTAGAGGTTACCCCATGCAGAAACTCTGTGTTCAGCTACTGACGCAATTAATGGTGTGCTTGCGCGAATAGATGGGTTAATGACTGTAGCGAATTTTCCAACGAGACCATCAAGGTAACCGATGTATACTAGTGAGAGAATGCTAACAAGCATTGCGGTAATTATTCCTACAGTTATGAGCATTCGAGTTTTTGCTGAAATGTTGTGTTGTAGAAATTCATTAACCAGCATTACGATAAAGACTGCTATAACTATGAGAATTGGAACAGATGTTAAATAAGAGTAACCAATTTGTGGGAATTGTATTGCTATAAGCAAGCTTAACCCCATGGTTATACCGTAATTGATTAGTAAACGTTTGTCAGCCCGTTTTAACACTACAAGTACAAACGCGAAGAGCGCTATTAAACCTAAAATGTAATATGCTGCACCCCAGCCAGTGATGAAGTAAGCTAGTGCTAAAGCTGCACCTATACAATATATCAGACTCTTTTTCATGGAACGTTTCGGGTCCATGGCTCTTAGGAAAAACAGTATACAAAATAGTAAGCCAAGCATTCCAGGGATTTCGGTGTCAAAAAATCCAAGAGAGCTTCTCTGCAAAAATGATGGTGCTAATGCCAAAGCAAGTGCCGCAAATAAACCAACTGCCCGTCCGCCCATGTCTTTTCCTATAAAGTAAAGCACTAAACAGGACAGAGTGCCTAAAGCTACCGTTAATACGGCGCAAAACGCCATCAAATCAACATTTATACCTAAAAAGCTAACTACTTGATATAACGCAGCTGCTGTCATAGGCAACGCTGGGAGAGACCTTGACATATCAAGACCAGCAGGATACCATTGTTGATAATTAATCCAATGCTCAGTATATGGCGAGAACAGACCATTCTGAACCATATAGTTAGTAAGACTGTACTGATAATATGGGTCAAACTCGTTTAAGTGAATTTGACCTGTGGGTATTTCCCAACGCATAGGTAAAACGCGTACAGTAAATGCAATAAAGAGTATCAGAATTAGTGCTGAAATTACAATAAGAGTAGAATGATTAATCTTAAAGCGTCGTTTTCCGAAAGATTTCAGACCGCTATTTTGATCGTTAGACATAGTTTCCCTTCCATGTAGCCATCTTTCAATTTAGGCTTCTTTGAGTATATCACTATGGGGTTTATTTATGGCTTTTCCAAAATTAACTAAATCTACAACTTATTTAACTGATTTAGTCACATGAAACATAACCCAAGGACTATATCTGCGCAATCTTCTTAGTCCAAATGCCCACTCGAACCATGCTAAAACAGGCACCAAATAATTCTGAGATGTTCTGCCAAAAGGTAACCAATTAAAACCTAAGGATGCCTCATAGATAAACCCTGAAGTAGGCACCCCCCCCCGTACAAGGCTCGTATATGAGTGCAAATATGGCCTACCCTTTAAACCCTTCAGTTTTCCCTTAACACTTGACTTATTACCAAAAGATAAGATACAACTTGAACTAAATTTTAACACTCGACGACAATCACCTAAAGCAACATCAAGCTCAGGGATATAATCCAACACTTCAATCATGAATGCGGCATCAAAAACATCACTTCTAAAAGGTAAATATCGAGCGTCAGCCGCTACAATGTAAGCCTGATTCGCCCGTTGTTTAAGGCGTCTAAGTGAAACACGGTCAATGTCGATACTTACAACGTTTGTTTTAGTGCTTAATGCCAGAAGAGATATTCTACCAGATTCTGCGCCTACATCAAGAACAAGTTCAGTTTTAGTGAAGTCAACTGCTTTTTTTATGAAAAACGTTTCTACTTCGGTCAGATATTTGCCCATACGTGTTTTTTCAGCCAGCTCCCAATGGGTTTCTTGTATGGAAGCATCAATATCAGAAATGTTCAGTGTTTTTTCCATGTTACAATACCCAAAATTATTTGTTTACTGGTTTTACTTCAATATCTAAGGGTAAAAATGACAGTCTTTTACCACATTTTGGACAAGTACAGTTATATTGCTGAATAATTTCGCCGGGTGAATTAAATTCTGTGCCTTCATAGAGAACATAACTACACCCTTGGCAAATAACACGTTGTGGCATTTTTAACCTTAAATTATATTTGTTATTATAATATTTATTACTTACATGAACATGCCTATTGATTGCACATCATTTAGATGTGTTATAAATACAAGGCAATTGGTTAAGTATTCAACAGATTTAGGCAGGTTTATTGTAAAGCGAATACTGTCAAATAGTCAAAAGTGTGGTTAAGCACATTTGAGAAAATACACGTTGATCATCTCTGAAAAGCCTGATGCCGCAAATCGTATAGCTGCAGCCTTAGATGATAATGGTAAAACTATGCGGGAAACAGATAATGGTGTACCTTTTTTTGCAGCAAAAAATGGAGATAAAGAAATAATTGTGGCATCAGCTCTGGGTCATTTGTATACTGTTGCAGGGGTGAATAAAGGTGAGTGGGATTATCCGGTTTTTGGTTATCAATGGTTGCCGCGTTGGATGGTGGAGAAGAGTGCTTCAAAAATTCGCATTTGGTTAAAAGTGCTCTCAAAGTTGGCAGAAAGTGCAGAAGATTTTGTGGATGCCTGTGATTATGATGTTGAAGGCAGTATAATAGGTTACTCTATTCTCAAGTATGCTTGTAGGGGTAGAGAAAAATTGGCTAAACGCATGAAGTATTCTACGCTTACCAGAGAAGAGTTGAGAGACTCTTTTAGTAATTTGTTGCCGCATCTTGATTTTGAGCTTGTTGAATCGGGTTTGGCAAGGCATGAAGTAGATTGGTTATATGGCATAAATCTTTCCCGTGCGTTAACATTAGCTGTTAGAAATAGTAGCGGCATGTATGCTACTTTAAGTACGGGTCGTGTGCAAGGTCCAACTTTGAAGTATTTAGAGATACGAGAGAAAAACATACGAGTATTTGTTCCAACGCCATTTTGGAGTATAACAGCAAAAATAAGTATAGACGACCACATGTTTGATTTAGAATATGAAAAGAAAACTATAGAGACCAAGGCTGAAGCAGGGGGCATTATTGCAGCCTGCAAAGGTAAAGATGGAAAAGTCGTTAAAATTGATGTAAAAGAATTTCATCAGAATCCTCCAGTTCCGTTTGACTTAGGCACTCTTCAAAGTGAAGCTTACAAATTTTTTAAACACACCCCCATACAAACGTCTAAAATTGCTCAACACCTCTATGTTAATACTCTAATTTCTTATCCAAGAACAAGCAGTCAAAAATTGCCGCCTGTCATAGGTTATAATGCTATACTTAAAAAGCTTAGTCAATCAATGCTGTATCAAAAGGTAGCGCAGAAACTTTTAGCTCAAGCCACGCTAAAACCCAATGAGGGCAGCAAATTTGATCCAGCTCACCCAGCAATTTATCCAACAGGCAATCTGCCCGAGAAAGTATTAGATACCTCTGAGAAAAACATTTACGATCTGATTGTTAGACGGTTTTTTGCTGTCTTCGGTGAACCAGCTATTAAGCAGAGTATAAAAGTTTCAGTAGACATTAATCAATACCTGTTTTTTATGACGGGTTATCGCACATTGAAAGAATGCTGGATGGAATATTATAAGCCTTATGTGTATTCTAAGGATATTTCATTGCCATTACTTTTTGAAGGGCAAAGGGTTGCAATAGAGAAGGTACTTTTAAGAAATAGTTTCACAAAGCCACCTGTAAGATATAATCCGCGAAGTCTTCTTAAAAAAATGGAGAGAGAAGAAATAGGAACCAAAGCAACTCGAGCAATGACAATTCAGACGCTTTATGCGCGCAAATATTTAGAAGGCGAACAGAATATGACTATTACGGATCTTGGCTTTGAAGTAGCCGAGGTGCTAAGAAACTATTGCCCAAGTGTAGTCTCCTCTGAGATGACAAGAAGACTTGAAGAAAAAATGGAGCAAATCCAATTAAAGCATGAAACCAAACAAAACGTACTTGTAGATGCCGTTGAAACTCTAAAAAAAGTCACATTAACACTTAAACACAACCAATCAGAAATTGGAGCACAACTTGGACAGAAAATTAAGCAAGCACATCACGACAAACAAACCATAGGAAACTGCCCTAAATGTCAAACAGGAAAACTGATCACCATTCGTTCTAAAAAAACCAGCAAACGTTTTGTTGGTTGTACCAACTTTTTTGAAGGCACCTGTATCACTTCTTTTCCGTTACCACAAACAGGATCAATTAAACCTTTAGCGGCACCCTGCAAAGCTTGCAGCTATCCAGTCATTAAAGTGTTAATTAACCAAAAACAACCATGGAATTTGTGTCTTAATGCTAACTGTCCATCTAAGGTGCAGAAAAAATGAGTTGTAAAATTTGCAGTAGACCAATTAAAGAAAAAGGGTATTGTAGTTTGCATTTGAAGGCTTATCAGAATATTTATGAAAAATTTGGGGTGTGGGAGAAAGCGTTAGAGGTTTCTTGGATGGATTATTTAGTTAAGATTTCGAAAAATTCATTAACAGGAGAATGGGCTAAAGAGGTAGTAGAGCATTTAATTGAGGACGAGAGTAGAAATGTCAAAGAAAAATAAGAAGCAGCAGATAAAGCAAAAACCAGCACCTACCACCACTCAGTCATCAGTATCTTTTTCACTTAGCAAATGGTTCAAAAAAGTCGTAACAACTCAGCCATTCGCCCTAATTTTAATAGTCATTTTTATTGGTCTTACGGTGTTCCTGCTTGGAGGCGGAATATACACCGTAACAACTGAAGGCATTATGCCGTCTTATTATGATGGCAGTAAATTTTACTTCTTATATCCAAGTAGCATGAGTGATCAGTTTGTCGCGGAGACCGTAATAACAGTAATGTTGTATTTCATGGGATTTGCGGGGTTGTTATCAATTTATCAAAGCACTAGGAACGCTAACAAACCAAGACAAGCATACATGTTACTGGCCGTTGGCATTAGCCTTATCTTGTTATCGTACATATTCCTTGAAAGTGCCATTGACATCAAGCAAGCAGGGTTTTAGAAAAATCAATCTTTATTTTTATTTTCTTTTTCATGTTTTAGTTTTTTGAAGATAATTTAGAGAATTGTATTTTGATATACATACTGCAGTAATGTTTACCAGGGATGCTTCTTAAGTTTAAGTTTGTAAGCACAAAAGTTGGTAAACAAGTGAATTGGGGGGGTAAGTAACAGAGTTGTTAATGCAATTTCCCAACTTATCACAGAAAGCGGGAGCGAAAAAACGATTGCGCCGACAACAAAGTCAAGTTGATCAATAATAGGAAGCATGCCACCTGGAGCAATATTTAGTCTTCTTTTAATAAATGCTGCTGTTAAGTCACCTAAAAGCGCGCCAAAGGGGGTAAGTACTGCAAAAAGAACAGGAAAATCGAAAAAGTAATATACGACCAAACCAACACTTAAACCAATAACCCAACCGAGAAAGAACCCTCGAAACGTTTTGTTATCGCCAAATAACCGTTTGCCGTCAATAAAGTTTTTACCGAAATCAATTTTGGTTCCTCCACCAGCAAGTACTGGGGTGCCGTTTGCGCAGTAGGCGGGAAAAATGAATACTAATGCTGAAATTATTAATAGCGGTATATCCATGTTTTTTTGACCAAACTATTTATTCATACATTCCAGTTGCAGATATACCTCTTTCACCTATTTGTACATAACAGGTAATATGAACCATTTTTGTGTGGTTTTTCTCTATTGTAGCTTTGATTATTTTTGTTTCGGTTGGTTTGAGAGATATTATATTGTCAGCCCAAAATGTTAACACACGATTTGCTGCGGGTTTAATGCTGCCAGATTGGTCACCGAACATGCTTCTTACTTGGCTGTTTATTATTATTGGAATTTTTTGGATTTTTGCTGTCTGTGCTAAAATGGCCATTTGTCTGTTTAGTTCTCTGTTCACATTGAAGGCTTTAGATTTGTTTGGAGCTTCTGCAAATTTGGCTCCGTATAGAGAATTCATAGTGTCAACAACGATTAGGCCAAAATTGTGTGGTGTTAGATAATTGTTTATTTGGTCCATTACGGCGGTTTGTTCTTTGAAGTCTATGGGTTTGATAAGCAGTATTTTGTCGGCTATGTCGTTGAATTTTTCAGCTGCTATTTGTGCGAGTCTTTTAGAAGAAAAAGTGTTGTCACAATCGATGTATAAAGTTTTTAACCCTTGCATTGCACAGTTAAAAGCGCATTGAGTTGTAAGTGTGCTTTTTCCAGTTTCAGGTTCGCCATAAATTAGCGTAATTGTTTCAGGAATAATACCGTCATCTATGGTGTCGATGCAGTCTATGCCTGTTAAGACTTTTTTTATGCCAACCACGGGAATGCACATCAAGATTATTAACTTGCAGTCTAATAATGTGTTTTGCATTTAAAAATTGTTATAGGTAGGCTGAATGAAAAAAGTTGCAGTTATAGTGGAATAGGTTAATTTTTGCACTGTATTGTAGCATTTGTTGTAACACACAGGGTAGTTTTTCGAAAAGTTATTCTGATGTACAGGCAAAAGGATGTACAGGTTGATGCCTAAAGGTGAAAGACTGCAAAAAGCCGCGTGCATCTACTTTAGAAGGTGCAGATTTTAAACTATTCCACTATAGTAGCGAGTTAGGAAGCCTTGTTCTCTTTCAAACTTAAGCATTTCTTCCCGCTCTTTAGCTTGTTCACAAATATTTATCAAGATTTGAGCTTGATGTTGGGGCAGATTTTCAATAGCCATCTCAAAATAAAAATCCGAAATTACCTCAAACTGCCGTTCAACACGCTCCCGCAATAGCCGCTCACGGACTGATTCGGGCGGCTTACGCATTTGCTCCAATAAGTGGGTGATTTGCTCATGGTCGGGATGAATTTCATTTAGGAGTTTTTGAGTGTGATATTCTACTTCAATACTATCTTGTTTTTCCCTGATTATCTGAACCCTAACCTGTTTAGGAATTGTAAGAAAATAACTTGTAATGTTTAATAGTGTGTTGTACTATTTATGTTGAAGAGATGTGACAAGATGTGGATAGTGCAACAAAACACCGAATAGAAACAATGCTCCCATTATTAAACGAAAAACAAAGACGCCTATACCTGGCAGCCGAAGCCCAAAGCCTAGGATACGGCGGACTAAAAGCCATCCACGACTTAACAGGCACTTCCATGACAACCATAATCAAAGGCCAAAAAGAACTAAAAACAAACCCCAAACCAGACAACCGGCATTGGGACAAAACTATTTTGGGTTGGTTCGTACTGTAAAGATGTTGTGAAGTAGAGTATTTGAAAAAAGAGCACTTTGTTGTCTATCATCTCGTTGTTGTTTAATGATGCTGC
>JAITCR010000120.1 GCA_031282985.1 Nitrososphaerota archaeon
GTTTTGGTGTTTTGTTTTTCTGAAAATTTAGGCAGAATTGGGAATTGTGGCTTTATGTCAGGGTTATTTGTGTTTTTATTGGTTTGAAGTCTAAAACACATGTTTTCGGAGGTTGCCTATATTTCTTCCTTGTTTTTAGTAACAATGATGTAGACTCTGTGGCCGATAAACCGTTTAGGAACATCAGCCTTAGCAGAATTCCCAAGAGGCGTAACCACACGCTCCAAAAAACCCTCAACCTCACCCTCAGACAAACAGAAACCATCTTTACTTAACTCAATTTTCCTGCCCATAACAAATCACATAAGACTATCCATGGATAACCTTATATAGTTTGCGACACAATACACGCAAATAAACCAACCAAACAAGGCAAACCATGTCCTGTGTAACCATACAACAATGCCAAACCTGTCAAAAAATAGAACAACTCACACAGGAAAACCAACAATTAAAAACAGAAATAACCAGACTCACACGAGCCCTACAAAAATACGAAAATCCCCATACCCCACCATCCATGCGCATATACAGAACCCCCATAAACAGACATAAAAAAGCCACCCAAAAAAGCTTCCCCGGACCACCAAACGGACACAAGGCCAAACACGGCAAAAACAAAAAAAACCCAACCAAACTAATCCAACCCCCAAAATGCACCTGCAAAAACTGCCAAACCCCACTAACACAACCCACACACATCAAACACCACCTAATCGAAGAAATACCCAACCGCCAAAACAGACAAGTCATAGACTACATAGAACACCAATGCCAATGCCCAAACTGCCCCACCAAAATAAAAAGCAAGCACCCGGAATGCCCGCCAGAAGGCATTTTTGGCGTAAATGCGCTCTGCCAAACATCACTTCTAAAATTTGAACAACGTCTACCCTTTAAAAAAGTAGCAAACCAAATGGGCAGACATTTTGATTTACCCATGTCTCAAACAACCGTCTTGAGATCACACAAAGAGTAAGTCAAACAATAGGACCTGATTATTTTGCCATGCGTGAACGTATACGCAAAAGTGGCATTGTAAATATTGATGAAACCGGCATAAAAGTTGATGGTAAAAGTATTGGGCAGGGACTTTTGTCACCAAGACCGATGCGTTTTATGTTATTCGTAAAAGTAGGGGTAAAAAGTGTTGGAGGAGGTGTTGGGGCGAGTTTTTTGGGTTTGTGGGTTGTGATGGGTGGAGATCGTATTCTGCGGTGTCTAAAAAGATTTAGCGTTGTGGGCTTATTTGTTGCGTGAGGCTGAGGAGGTGTCGGAGTAGTATTGGGAGGTGAGGGGGTTGTATGAGGGTTTTAAAGAGGTGTATGTTTTTTTGGCGGAGTTGTTGGCTTTGGGTTTTTCTTTGGAGCGGCGTGGGGAGTTTGTGTTGTTAGGGGGGGGATCGGCTTAGGTTTTGGCTTGATAGGCCTTATAAGTTAAAAGAGGTCTTGCGGTTTATGGGTAAGGTGGAAAACGGGTTTGGTTATTGGTTTACGTTTTTTTAGTGGAGGGTTTGGGGGCTACTAATAATGTTGTGGAGCGTGTGTTGTGTGGGTTGGTTGTTCAGCGGAGAATCATGGGAATCCTGCGTAATGAGAAAGGTACCATTATCTATGAGATGATGATGACTCTAATCACTGCATGGAACAAACAAGGATTAGACACATTTGAACAAATGAAAACAATCTCATCAACAATTGGACAAAGAGCTGAATACATACAATCTGTAAAAACCTGCTTTTTTTGCTATGGTTTTTCTTTTTAAACGATACCTTTATTATTGGTGCTTTTTGATAGTAAGAGATAATTATGTGTTTGTTAATTGCTTTTACTTAGTGTTTTGCACTGTTTTTATTTTTTAATGGTAACGTTTATAACTCTATTTTATATTTGCTACAGGCGCGAAGCGGAAGTACAATGGGACATCGAAAAGTTCATGCTCCAAGACATGGTTCATTAGCTTATTTACCTAGGAAACGGGCTAAAAACCCGGTAGCCAGAATACGCTATTGGCCAGAAATTAACTCAGATTCTCCTAGGCTTTTAGGATTTGCAGCTTACAAGGCTGGTATGGCATACATTTTCACAATTGAGGACAAGAAACGTTCACCTCACTTTGGAAAAGAAGTGATGAAAGCAGTAACCATACTAGAAACACCACCAATTGTCATTTGTGGCTTTAAAACATACACAAAGACACCTTATGGTCTGCAAAACATCAGTGAAGTTTGGATGAAGGATCCACCAGCAATATTTAACAGGGCATTGATTCTGCCTGAAAGTTTTGACACAGATGCAATGTTAGAAAAAGTGCAGAAAAATCTCGATCGCACAACAGTAATTCGCGCGGTCACAGCTACTCAACCATCACAAACAAGTCTTTCAAAGAAAAAGCCTGAAATTTCTGAAATTCAAATAGGTGGCGGTAACATCCAACAACAATTTGAATACGTAACGCAACTTTTAGGAAAAACAGTGACCCTTGAAGAAGTATTTAAAGATGGTCAATATATTGACATTGCTGGTGTAACAGTGGGCAAAGGCTATCAAGGCCCAGTGAAACGTTGGGGTGTAACTAAACTTCAACATAAAGGCCGTAAAACCAAACGTGGTATTGCAACTTTAGGCCCTTGGAATCCTCATCACCTAATGTACTCCGTAGCAAGAGCCGGTCAAATGGGTTATCATCAACGTTTAGAGTACAACAAACGTATAATGAAAATCGGTAAAGACGGCAAGGAAGCAACAGTTAAAGGAGGCTTCATACGCTACGGTGAAATTAAAGGTCCATATGTTCTCATTGATGGCAGTGTTCCAGGAACAGAAAAACGTCAACTACGTTTGCGTGTCCCTGCACGGCCGCCAACGGAAGCCCCCGAAGCACCACCGCAAGTGACATATATCTCATTAGACTCTCCACAAGGAAAATAAAGTGAAACGACATGTCAGAAAAAACAGCAGAAGTTTTTGACTTACAAGGTAAAGCAACAGGGAAAATAAACCTTCCACAGGTTTTTTCTACACCAATAAGACCTGATGTGATTAAACGCGCAGTGTTAGCTATCCAATCAAACCGTCTCCAACCACAAGGTCGAGACCCTATGGCTGGGAAGCGTACAACCGCAGAATCACGCGGAACCGGTATGGGTATTGCAAGAATTCCACGTATAAAAGGCGGTAGTGGACGAGCAGCTTTTGCACCAAGTACCGTTGGCGGGAGACAACCGCATCCACCAAAAGCTGAAAAGAAAATTGTTAAAAACATTCCAAAGAAAGAAGCAAAACTTGCATTAACTTCTGCTATTGCAGCGACTGCACAAAGAGAAGTTGTTGCAAAACGTGGACATGCTATTGAAAAGATTGTTCAAATTCCATTAATCATTGATGACACAATTGAAAACTTGACGCGTGCGAAAGATGTTGAAGCAGTGCTCACAAGCTTAGGTATTAATGATGATGTTGTTCGTGTGCGTGACAGCCGCAATATACGGGCGGGAAAAGGCAAGCTTCGAGGGCGCAAAATGAAACAAGCCGTTGGACCACTTATTGTAGTATGTGACGATGTAAATCTTGTTGTAGCCGCAAATAACCTTCCAGGTGTTCAAGTAACAACCGTTTTAAATTTAAACACTGAAATGTTAGCTCCAGGAACACATCCGGGGAGATTAACAGTTTGGACAAATGGTGCTATTGAGCAATTAAACACTCTCTATGGAGAAAACGCATAATGGACAATAACGAAATAATTTCTTATCCTCTTATGACAGAATCCGCAAGTATTATGGTGGAAAAAGATAACAAATTAATCTTCATCGTTAACTTAAAAGCTGGAAAAGCTGATATTAAAAAAGCGGTCGAAGAACTTTATGCCGTTAAAGTCAGCAAAGTTAATTTACAAATAACAAACCAAGGTACAAAGAAAGCCTATGTGAAGCTTACAGAAGAATTCAAAGCATCAGATGTAGCAATCAAACTAGGAATACTCTAATAAAATTATAGAAGGCATGACTTATGGGAAAACGAATTCGTGTACAACGACGTGGACGCGGTGGGCAAAATTTCCGAGCTTCAACTCACAAACGTGTTGCTCCGGCGAAATATCCATTCGTGAAGTCACCAAAAGAAATTTATGACTTAATTATAATCGGAACAATTAATGAACTGGTTCATGATCCAGGACGCGGTTCACCGCTTTCACAAATTACGCTTGAAAATGGTTTAAGTTACTATAGTATCGTTCCAGAGGGGGTATCTGTAGGTCAACAAATCAGCCTCGGCGGGAATGCGCCTGTTGAAATTGGTAACATTATGCCTCTTGGAAAAATCACTGAAGGTACATTAGTTTGTGACCTTGAACTTCGCCCAGGTGATGGTGGTAAAATGGCGCGTTCATCAGGTGCTTATGCAACTGTGGTCGGTCATACACCACAAGGTACTATGATTCGATTACCGTCAGGTCGCACCCGATATATTGATGACTTTTGCATGGCAACAATCGGTGTGGTCGCAGCTTCTGGACGAATGGAGAAACCTTTCCTTAAAGCTGGCGAAATGTTCCACTTAATGAAAGCTAAAGGTCATAAATATCCAAGGACAAGCGGTCGTAAAATGGTTCCAGCTGTTCACCCATATGGTAGCAGCAAGCGTAGCGCACGTAGAACAACAACGACTTCACATGGTGCACCTCCTGGACAGAAAGTCGGTTTGATCGCTGCAAGAGGACCTGGACAGAAAAAGAAACGTGCAATAAGATAAAAAATATAGGATAAATGAAAAATGCCTCTAAAAGAATTTAGCTATCGTGGACACAGCCTTCAAAGTCTTGAAGGTATGTCTATGGACGAATTCATAAATTTGCTTCCATCAAGACAAAGAAGAAGTCTACAACGCGGATTAACACCTGAACAACGCATATTGCTAGAAAAACTGCGTGTTGCAAAAGAACAGCAGAAACAAGGCAAAGAAACGAATCTCAAAACGCACGTACGCGACTTAATAGTCCTCCCCGAGATGGTGGGTGCAAAAGTTGCAGTACACAACGGCAAAGAATTCGTTGCAATAGACATTAAACCAGATATGATCGGCCACTATCTTGGCGAGTTCGCTATAACCAATAAACCCGTTAGGCATGGAACTCCCGGTATCGGTGCATCACGGTCATCAATGTATGTGCCACTAAAATAAGCAACTGTTTATTCTTTTTTTAATTTTTGTTTTTCAGTTATAACCTGTATTTGTCTTCCCTCACTTTTTAGGTCATGCCTCAGAATAGTTTACGTTTAACTTCTATCACGTTTATGAGGAGTTCAAAGAGTGTTATGTGCATTTCCAACGATTTAGAGTAACAAATCGTTTTACAAGCTAAATGCTTAAGCCTTGTACGAAACGTTAAATGCTTACGCTTAATACGTTGCGTATTTCTTTTATCTGTATGCAAAATATTTTGCGGTATGGTATCATGATGGGCAAAATTATCATCCGAAAACACCACAACGATTTCCACATTTAACCCTGACAATAGTGCTAAGAGCTTTGCAATACCTCAGGTTCTCTTGTACCAAAAACATACGTCACAATTTCACCTGTTTCATGATTTATCGCATACCGGCATTGGGACAAAACTATTTTGGGTTGGTTCGTACTGTAAAGATGTTGTGAAGTAGAGTATTTGAAAAAAGAGCACTTTGTTGTCTATCATCTCGTTGTTGTTTAATGATGCTGC
>JAITCR010000154.1 GCA_031282985.1 Nitrososphaerota archaeon
GTTTTGGTGTTTTGTTTTTCTGAAAATTTAGGCAGAATTGGGAATTGTGGCTTTATGTCAGGGTTATTTGTGTTTTTATTGGTTTGAAGTCTAAAACACATGTTTTCGGAGGTTGCCTACACATGTTTTTACTTTATTAGACTTTAGTCCTAATTATTTTCTATCTTTTTCATTGGTTCAGGCACATAATTTTTTACATTTATACATCTATTTTGCTCATTTAGTAGCCATATACTCAGTTTAAGAAAACAAAAACAATAAGAACCAACGTCTATTAACCGTTTCGAACCGTATTTTGTTTGAACAATCGCGGGTTAAGCGCTAATTTTTGGCGGTGGCCGAATACGTCTGCCCATTTTGATGCGCAACGCAATACGATAGAGTTTACGTAATGATTTCACTAGTTGTTCAACGTTTGAAGCTGAAGAGCATATCAGGGGTATTTGTTCGTATTCAGCAAGTTTGACAGCTTCCTCATCAGGCAAGGTTTTATGAAAAATTATTGCACGGGGTTTAAGGCCGCAAACGCGAACAATCATCATAGGTAAAATACCATTTTCCACATTAGTAAAAATTAATGCGCGTTCACTTGAAGAACCAAAAAGTTGTGTATACTCATGTCCTGAAAGAACTTCAACGGCACGTTTACTGTCAATTACTGTATAACCATTAACTTCTTTGACTGGTTCGTCCTCAAGAGTAACAACCCGTCCATCGATTGCCCGACACAGGTATTCTACGCGAACAGGAATGGGAAATTCCCGTAAATCGATAATAGCCATACTGGGCGAACCTGTAAGTTTAGCAAACTCTCGTATAAAACGACTACCCTTAGACTCATCAAACTGCAATAACGCCAAAACAAAACGACGAATAAATTTAGCTCCAGGACTTTTCCGACGACCACTCTCATAATCACTAATAACTGAAGAAGACAATTTCATAACTTCTGAAAGACTAAGTTGAGATACAGCAAAAAGTTCACGCCATTTCCTCATGGTTACGCCAGGCTTTCCAGAAAGAACAATTTCACCAGCAATTCTTCTTGCCAAAACTTCGCGAGTACTAGGTGACACCGCCATAAAGCAACACCTTTTTGAACCCCTGTTTCTTCAAACAAGTATAAAGCCGTAACGTTTTAAAAAATAAAAAAACAGAAAATAAGCAATACTTACAAAAAAAATCATCAAATCCCACAGGAATATTTTAAATTAATTTATAAGCAAGTTTCAATATATGAGGCTATAACGAACTGTCAAACAAATCGACAGAACGATAACTATGACAAGTGAAAGAAAATGGCAGAAAAACAACAAGACGTAATTTTCGTTGGAAATAAACCTCCAATGAGCTATGTTCTAGCCATCATCACGGCATTCTCGTCTGGAAACATAAAAGACATCACTCTAAAAGCACGAGGCCAAGCAATCACCACAGCTGTTGACGTTGCAGAAATCACAAGAAGCCGCTTCATCAAAGACCTCAAAGTGAGTAAAATTGCCATCGGTACAGCCGAGATGCCGCCAAGAGAAGGCGAGAACAAGTCCAGAATGGTTTCCACAATAGAGATAACTCTATTAAAATAAACCACGGACGAAAATCTCAAAAGAGAGTTCTGATTAACTCTCGATTCTTTTTACAACAAAAATTAGAAATACTGTTAGGCAGTACAGAAAGTTTCGGCAGTGTCCTAATATACAATAGTCAGTAATGTTTTACAGAACATCCTGTTTACAGTAGAAAAATTCGTGCCAAGACCACAAACGATCCGCCAGACCTTCAAGCTTTGCAGGAGAAAAATCACGCTTAAACTCATCGATAAAATCCCAATAAAACCTAAACAACTCAACAGCACAAACAAGACGCCTCTTCACCTCAGAAAAACACTTACTCTCCCTAACCAAACGCCCAAACACTCACGCAAAATACCATTAAAATTCTCAACCTCCGTAATCTCAATATCCCCCAAGAAGGCGTCCCATAAACAACAATCCTCTTTTCACCAACCACTTTACCATTCTTCTTAATCTTAATCAACTGCCCACAATCAATCAAACCCAACGCAAAACACAAAGGCAAAACATACGCATAATCATCATTACCATCACTAAACATCCCCAAAGGAAACTGAAACGAAGGCACTTTGAGAACTTTGACAAGTTTACGCATATACATAGACATGTTTGTTGTGTCCATTTACCTGCTAAAAACGCTGCAAACAAACAAGATTTTCGTTTTATGGCGGTGTAGAGGTAGCAGTCACTGCTTTCAGGCTCAATTTGGCCGCTTCGCTTAAGTGTTTTTTCTTTTTTTTAACAAACGACCATAACTCATCGCACTCAAGCTGAGAAAGCCCGATATTTTGCAAAAGATAATCACTTACCTCTGCAGCATGTTCAGATAGGTCTTCGAGCAGAGTGCCTATGGTGTCTCGGTGGTGTCCTGTTAGGCGTTCTATGCTTCTTATGCCGTTTTTCTCAACAAGGTGTTTGCAAATGTTTACTATTTGTTGTTCGGTCAGGTGTTTTCTGTATAGTGGTGTGCCTTTGGTTTCCATAAAGTAGGTTTTGCAGTGTTTACATTGGTATCTTTGGTGGTCTGTGGTGTGGTATTTGCCTTGTTTTGTGATGTGTTTGTCTTTTTCTTTTAGGTAGTGAGTGCATTTGGGATTTTGACAAACTATGCTGACTTGACTTCT
>JAITCR010000138.1 GCA_031282985.1 Nitrososphaerota archaeon
TATGTGATTATACCCATATACACAATTTTTTCAATACACATAGCAGTTTAGTTTTTCATTAACTATATGTACTTTGGAGAAATCTTCGTTTTTATGTTATTTTGCACGCAAACAATGTCGATTATTGTGCTATAAACACTTTCCACCATCATTGAAAAAACGCAATAATAGTTAACTAAAAGTTGCACTGCCATATTAGACCTTAGTACTCATTATTTTTTGGTTTTTTAACGGGGTTTTTGTGTTATTTGTTTGTTTTTAGATTGCCAGTTTTCCTTTTATGCGAAAAATAACCGGTCCACAAACAATGTCAGTCATGGTATCGTAGGTAGCCTCCGAAAACCTCTTAACTATCATGGACATTATGTGTAGTAAAGGCCGGTAGGGAAACTGTATGGGGCAGCTGTGCATTTATTTTGTTTTTATCGGTTTGAAGCGTAAAACGTGAGTTTTCGGAGGTTGCCTTTAATATTTTGTTTTTTGTCATTTATAATCGGCAATTTTTTTGTTTGTTCAATGGGTTCTATGTGTTTTTCTATTTTTCGCTGTTTCTTAAACACATATTTAGACATGGAAAAACGAAATTAAGCAGTAAGGCTGAGGGAAAGTTAAAATTTCTTGACTGTTTTAGAGAAGAAGGAGATGTAAATGATAAAGGCGCAAAAAAAGTGCAAAGTTGCTTGGGGAATAACTGGTGGTGGCGATAAAATCGCCGAAATTATTAAAATGATGATTGATCTTAAAAATCAGTATGAATCTAAAGTGGATATTCATATTTTTGTTTCTAAAAACGGGGAAACAATGCTCAGGTTTTATAGGCAGTTTGAAATTTTGAAGAAAGAGTTTTCCAATTTTACTGTTGAAATGAATGCTAACGCACCATTTTTGGCGTCGTGGTTGCAAAGTGGAAGATATGATTTTTTCTTTGTTGCTCCAACGTCATCTAATACTGTTGCTAAAATTGCTAATAGTATAGGAGATACGTTAATCACTAATTCGGTTATAATGAGTTTGAAAGCTTTTTGTGCAGTGTATCTTTTTCCTACTGACTACAGAGAAAGCATTGTTGAAACAGTTGTACCCAACGGTAAGACCATAAAAATTCGAGTACGTAAAGAAGAAGCTGATCAAATACGTAAACTTGAACAAATGGATGGCATGCATGTGTTTGAAACTCCTGAAAGAATCCGTGCTATCTTTGAAGAACGCTACAACAAATAATATTTTCTTTTTTTATTGTTAACGAATTTATATAATTGAACTGCCCTCCATAAAGAAGGGTAGCGTTCGTCAAAATTGTCATCAAAAACATTATGCTACTTACACAGAATTGGAAGCGGTTCAAAGTCATGAATCCAAACCTCTCACAATCAGGTTGATGAAGTAGAAAAAATGTTACACGGCAGAGATTCCAAATACGGCGTTTTAACCTACAATTGCCCAGAATGTAGCACTACTAAAACTGTTCCGTTAGCGTGTAAGAGTTGAACTTGCCCCGCAATACAGCAAAAAACACGCTAATCAATGGACGATGAATTAGCTGGTAAGCTTTATGCTGTGCCTCATCGACACATGGTTTTCACCATGCCTAAAGAACTCCGAGCAATATTTGAAACGGAAC
This sequence comes from Nitrososphaerota archaeon, assembly GCA_031282985.1. Classification (GTDB taxonomy): domain Archaea; phylum Thermoproteota; class Bathyarchaeia; order Bathyarchaeales; family Bathycorpusculaceae; genus Bathycorpusculum. The sequence goes on from JAITCR010000138.1 coordinate 1,622, forward strand.
AAAGCACGTTTAAGATACTCATGGACGCAGTTAGCAATACTGTGCAACAGATGCTCAAGGACAAACATGGAGCTGTGCCGGGTATTGTTTGTGTGTTGCATCCTTAGGGTAAAGAGTTGAATTTGAATCCTCACGTGCATGTTTTACTCACTGAGGGTGGTTTGACGAAGGCTGGTGTGGGTTTCTGTTTCTTTCTTAGAGTATGATGTTTTGAGGCGTATTTGGCAGCAGTATCAGTTACTCTCGTTGGTTAGGTGTGTGTTGCCTTGTTCCTTGGAGAGCTGTCAGTTGGTTGACCGGTTGTTTAGGGAGCATAGGGATGGCTTGTATGTTTTGCTAAGCGCAGGGTATCTAAACCTAGACAAATTGCTGGTTATGTTGGGCGTTATTTGCGGCGTCCTGTTATTACGGAGTCACGTATTTCTGAGTTTGATGTGGAGTCAAATATGGTAACTTACTGGTTTGTGGATGAGAATCATGTTAAGCGGTTTGTGATATTGCATGTTTTTGAGTTTATTGAGTGTTTGGTTAGATTTATCTCTGATAAGAATCTCAGGTTGATTAGGTATTATGGGTTGTATTCTAGACGTACGGTGGGTAAGTTTTTAGAAAGTGCTCACTGTGCTTAGTTGTGAAGAGGTGTCTGTTGTGCGAGAGCGGGTGTGGTTTGTTGTCCGAATTGTGGTAAAGTCATGGATTTTGCTGGTGTGACTAGGCCTGATGAAGGCGGTGGTTTGGTTATGATGAAGGGGATGATAATGATTATGATTATGCAAGCTGGTAAAGTCTAGTTAATTTGCGCCGAAGGCGGTTTGTTCTGGTTGTTGTTTGTTGTTTATTTTAATGTTGTCTGAAAAATGTTATAACACATTTTTTCAATAAATATCCAATTTATTAGACGTTTGTCCAATAAATTTAGCACTATACTTAAATATACTCATGTTTTAGTTTGTATCCAAACACATAATAGCAGGATAATAAAACCAAAGGAGATAATGATATTAAATGAAAAACTTCAAAGATGCCACATGGAAAGAAAAAGTAACAGAAGTCGTAAAAAAAACACAAGAAGAAGACATCAAATTCGTCAGACTACAATTCACTGACATGAACGGCATGCTAAAAAACCTCGCAGTAAACTCAAAAAACATTGAAAACATATTTGAAAACGGACAATCCTTTGACGGATCCTCAATAACCGGCTACAGACCAATTGAAGAATCCGACATGGTCCTATACCCCGACCCAACAACCTTCGCCATTCTACCCTGGAGAGCAAAAGAAAAATCCTCATGCAGACTATTATGTGACATATACACCCCACAAAACAAACGCTTCGACGCAGACCCACGCTACATCCTCGAAAAAACAATAGAAAAAGCCCACCAAGAAGGCTACAAATACATCTGCGCCCCAGAACTAGAATTCTTCATAGTAAAAGAATCAGAAAACGGCGGCCAACCCACACCAATAGACCTAGCAGGATACTTTGACTTCCACCCGGGCGACCTAACAGACGACCTAAGACGAGAAATAGCCGACACCGCAGAAGCCTTCGGCATAGAAATAGAACTAAGCCACCATGAAGTAGCCCTAGGCCAAAACGAAATCGACTTCAAATACGGCGAAGCCCTAGAAACAGCCGACCGCGCAATAACCATGAAAATGTGCGGAAAAGTCGTAGCCGCAAAAGCAGGATACCTCGCAACATACATGCCAAAACCCTTCCAAGGCATAAACGGCAGTGGCATGCACGTCCACCAAAGCCTCTGGAACAACGATGGAACAACAAACAAATTCTACTCAGAAAACGTCCAAAACAGCTACCTCTCAAACACCGCACGCAACTTTATAGGAGGACAACTCATCCATGGACGCAAAATGTGCGCAATCCTAAACAGCTGGCCAAACAGCTTCAAACGCCTAGTCCCAGGATACGAAGCCCCAGTCTACCTCGCATGGGCACACAAAAACCGCAGCCCCCTCATACGCGTACCAAACTTTGGGGGAAGAAAAAGCGCTGCAAGATGCGAAATCCGATGCCCCGATGGCGCAGGCAACCCATACTTACAATTTGCAGTACTCCTATCAGCAGGTCTTGACGGCGTTAAAAACAAAACAGACCCAGGCGACCCTGTTGAATTAAACGTTTACCACATGAGCTATGAAGAACGCAAAAAACGCGGAATCGTCTCATTACCAGAATCACTAAAAGAAGCCCTTGACGAATTTGAAACAAGCGACCTTATGAAAGAAACCTTAGGTGAAACGGCCTTTGAGAATTTCCTAAAAGAAAAACGCCGCGAATGGGACGCATACCGCCTACAGGTAAGCAACTGGGAAGTAAACCGGTATATAAAACGACTCTAAATACAAACAAAAAATAAGCCAAATGCTTAGAACCTGTATTCAGTAAGCGAAATTCTGCTGGGCGAGCCAAATTTTTCGTTAGTCTAGGCAGAAAGCGCAAATAACCAACGCTATTTAAGCCAACGACAACGACGACTAACGAAAAAATCACCGTAACAATGGTGTTCATAATTACTGAATACAGGTTCTAACAAACATTTTTCATTTTAACTTTTTATTTTTTCAAACAATTCCGATAACAAAACAGTTACCTGTTCACGTTTCTTAAGATCTTTAACAACCACACTACCCTCTTTAAACTCACGCTCACCAACAATAACAGCATAATCAAGACCACGCTTATCAGCATCCTCTAAAGCCTTACCCATTTTACGTCCCATAAGCTCAAACTCAACAGAAACACCCCGACTACGCAACAACTGGGCAATCTTTAAAGCATCAACTTTTACTGACTCATTAACAGGGATTACCACAACATCTCGCTCTACTTTAGCTAAATAAGCTGCATTCTGAGTTTGCAATGCTATGGCCACTCTATCAACACCATGAGCACAACCAACCGCAGGAGTTGACTCACCTCCAAAAGCTTCAATTAAACGATTATACCTTCCTCCGCCGCCAAGGGCAATTTCAAGTTGTGGAATATAGACTTCAAAAATCATTCCAGTATAATACTCAAGCCCCCTAGCAAAGGCAGGTTCAGCAGTTAAAGAAATCTCAGAACTGGAAGTAACTAACGTGAGCACATCTGCAAGGTTTTTTGTAGCATCTTTAGCTTTTTCATACCCTGACACTAAAGCGTTAATCTGTTCAAGGGTGTCACGCCAATCTTTGCCCTTAAGGTCAATTAAGCCCTGCAAGGTATTTTGGCATTTTTCTGAATTAACCAGTTTAAGTGCTAAGTCATACTCTTTTTTGTCCATACGTTGTAGTACTGCATTTTGAGTTTTTTCATCAATACCATCTTGACTGAGAATACTCTTAATAATACCTATATGGCCAATTTTGAAAGCGTACCCTTGTAATCCAAGGACCTGCATAAATTTGTCAGTAAGTAAGATAATCTCTGTGTCTGCTTCAGGTTTGTCAGCACCCATTAATTCAAAGTTTGACTGCCAAAACTCTCTATACCTACCACGTTGAGGTTCATCATACCTATAAACGGTACCTACAGAAAACAGTTTCAACGGTTTTGGCTCATTTTTTAATGTTGATGTGGTTAAACGTGCAATTGAAGCAGTAAATTCGGGACGCAGAGCCACTTGTCGCCCACCCAAGTCTTCAAATATGAACATTCTTTGGCGTATTTCATCACCTGTTTTTGCACTTAACAAGTCTAAAGATTCAACATGAGGTGTAAATACTTCTTTGAACCCAAAAAGTAAAGCAGTTTCTTGTGCTTTAGTTATGATATTAGTAAATGTCTGGGCTTCTTTACCAACTAAATCTCGCATTCCACGAACTGTCTGGAAAGTAGGCATAAACAAACTTCCTTTTAATGGATAAACCACTATCTGCTATTGAAATGTATTTAATCTTTAAAACTCTATCTTAACTAAGAGCCTGTATTCAGTAAGCGAAATTCTGCTGGGGCGAGCCAAATTTTTCGTTATAGCAGAATAGTTTAAATTTTAGTGTGGATTATATTGTTTATATAGCAACTTGAGTTTACATTAACAGTTGTATCCGTTATGTTTGAACCAGTTTTTAATATCGATAATCGAAATTGTATCTAACGCTGTTTTTAGTGCTTTTTGCAGTTCTTCGTGTGTTCTTGCTTTGAGCTTTCTTAACACTGATTTCATTTTTGACCACAATAACTCTATAGGATTCAAATCTGGGTCATGTCCTAAGTTAAGTGAAATAGTAGCTCTCTTTTAAAGAACCAAAAGTTTATGACCAAACCAACAACAATTTTATACATAAAAGACGATTTTAAAAACCCAATACCTCCCTCCAACAAGCCTGCTACACCAAGCACGCAAAGACAAATACTTACGCTCAACACACTGCACATTCCTCTTACCCGGAGTCACAATACTTTCAATGATATGAGTTTTATAAACAACATTATC
>JAITCR010000053.1 GCA_031282985.1 Nitrososphaerota archaeon
TTTGGGAGGGTTTGCAAAAAGCTCTCAAAACGGCGTTAGCTGCAATTACACTTGGCGACATTAGCGGATGGTTCAAACACGATGGCTACATATAGTAAAACATTAATCAGGTTGCTATAACACAGCTACAACCATTGGCGGTGGTGTATACAATGGTGGCGCGTTTTCTATGTTTGGTGGCAAAGTTTCTGACAACACTGTTAATGGTAATGGTGGTGGAGTGTACAATGTGTGGCCTAGCGATTTCAGTTTGTCTGATGGTGTAATTTCGAATAACAGGGCTATTCATGGTGGTGGCGTGTGTAATTCTGGTGGCACTTTTAGTATGTCTGGTGGCGAAGTTGTTAACAATATTGCAGATAAGGAATGGTTGGGTGTACAGTACGGGTAGTTTTAGCATGTTTAATGGCACAATTTCGTATAATACTGCTTTTCTGGAGGTGGCGTATACGTAGGTGATGATCTTAGAACCTGTCCTCAATATTTTTAAAAAAAAATTATTTGGTGAAACGAGAAAATAACGTTATATCTCATTTTTAATTGTGTTTTATGCAATGTTAATGACGCTAAATTATATGCATCATCACAATCAATGCTAAACAGGACAAACAAAACATATTTTGTAAATAAACAACATAAAAAGAAAAAATATTACAAAATAACCGTGACCATTGAAGAATATAGCCATTACAACACAAACAATGGCGTTATTCAGCAATTATTATTGAGGACAGATTCTTATTTTAGGCACCATGGTGTTGGTTGTTTCAAGGATTAGGCGTTGTTCTTTTGTGACTTCACTTAAGATAATTTGATCATCAAATACTTTACACTTCAAATTTCTAAGGGTAACCAAAGCCTGCTCAATACCAATTTTTTTACCAAGCCGAGCCTTAACTCCACATAAAACAACTAGAGAAATAAACACAAACATCATAAACCCCTTAAAATTAAACTCAGAATGCGTACACAACGACAAAATCCCCAAATCATCCTCAACAATCCCAAACAACCCCTCAACAACCTGACGCGTATAATACAAAGGAACCACCTCATCACACCTCAAACGCTCACTTGACAACAAAACCATCTTACCACAACCAGAAAAATCCCCAGAAACACCAAATCTTGAAATATTTTCTTCCACATCCAAAACAGCCCTAGAAACCTCCTGTCCACGCCGTAATGGATCCAAAACCAAATACCCAAAAACTTTTCTACCACAAACCACAACCTCCACCTCCTTAACAAACAACCCCCTCTTCCCAAACGCTACAACAAACCGCGCACTCTCAACATCCATGTTTTGAACAACAACCTCTTTGTAAACCACCCGATTTGACGGCACACGAATAAGAAAAGAAATTCCCACATCAAAAAACAGCTTCAAATTAGCTTCAGAATAATAACCCGCATCAATAAGCGCTGAAGAAGTAGAGATCCCCTGTTTTTTCATCTCAGCAATCGCATTTGCCAAAGCCCTCACATCACCAACATTACCTACCACATAACGAAAATACAGAGGTAACTCGCTTAATCGTTCGACTGCTAAAATAAGTCTTGTTTCATATTCAATACCTCCGTTATGGTATCCCCAGTTGGTTACAGACAGGTTTATCTCGTTAGGAAGACCGATGCTATCTATGACAACACTTGATTTACCCGTGCATACAAGAGGTATGTAGGATAAAAAGAATGCTCTTTGTATGTTTTCTCTGCCAAGATAGGTGAGGAATTTGCTTATGTCTTGGGAGGTGGTTTGGGCTTTTGAGTAGAGGTGTTGGATATAGTTTCCGTTGTACCATTTTTCGGCGTGTTGCATGGCTTGGTTTGTGGTGATTCTGTGGAATACTAAACTCATTAGAGTGTCAAAGTGGGTGGTAAAGGTGGTTTTTAGTATGTTGTAGATGGGCAGTTGTTTGGTTATGTTGTTTAGTAGGTAGGTGTCTCCGTAGTCGAGGATTTGTTGTTCTTGTTTTGTGGTGGTGGGTTTTTTGTTGTAGGTGTTTGTTTGTGGGTTGATTACGCCTAGGTATTTTGATTTTTGTTTCCATTTTCCGTTTTGGTCTTTTTCTTTCCATACTTGGTAGGCGTAGGTTTTGTTGTAGATTTTTTTGTATCGGGTAAATGTCATAGCTTTCACTTATGGTGTGTATATACACACCATATTTATTATAGTTTTACCATGTTCTCATGGACTTGTAAAACATGGTGCCTAAAAATCATGGAATTTAGGAGGTGGGGTGAGGTTTGTGTATTTTGGGTTTATGCTTGTCTAGAGTTTTTTGTTTTTTTAAAACTGATAGGAACGGTGTTTTGGCTGATGTTTAGAACGCGTGAAATATCGCGTATGCCGCTGCCGTTTAGGGACATTTTTATTATTAATTGTTTGGTTTGAGGTGTAGCGCCGTTATTTGTGTATTTTGTTTGAATGTTTTTTGCATGTGTTGCATTTGCAGAGTGGGGTTCCATTTGTTTGTTTACCCATTTTTACTACAGCCTCACTTTTGCAAGGTATACATTTTATAGATATCTTTACCACAACTACGTCCCTAAGAAATAACATCAATATTTCACTTATAAACTATTTTGAAGCATGACCGGAATTTTTGGGTTTGTTGGGTTTATTGGATGTGGAAATAATGACGGTTTATTTTGATGATAACATGCTTATCATGAGGTTATGCCGAGAAGTATTTTGCATACGGGTAAGAGAAATATGCAGAGAATTGAGTGTAAACATTTGATTTTTCGTACAAGGTTAAAACGTTTGGCTCGTAAAACTATTTGTTGTTCCAAATCATTAAAGATGCACAAAATCATGTTTGGTTTGCTCATAAATGTGTTGGAATTCAACTGTTAACCATTTTGATGCATGACCGTGTATTCGCCTGATTTTAATCCGATTGAGCTTATGTGGCCAAAGGTGAAGGCTGTCTTGAGGCAGTTGAAGGCTATGTCTTGGGAGGATTTGCAAAAAGCTCTCAAGATGGCGTTAGCCGCAATCACACTTGACGACATTAGCGGGTGGTTCAAACACGACAAATACATACAGTAAAACATTAATCATGTTGCCATATTTAGGGGTCATTTTTGGTTTTTAATTTTTGTTCTTTCGTCGTCCCAGAGTTTGAAGATTTGGTTAGCTATTTGTGATCGTGTTTTGTAGATATCTTTTGTTTCTGTTATGTAAAAGTATACTGTGTAAACTCTTTCGACTGCTGTTGTGCGTGTTAGGGTGTAGAATGGTTTTTTTGGCAGATGTTTGTAGAGGTCAAATGTTGTGTTAAAGATTTCTGAAAGTTTTTCTGATGGGATTAAGTGGTCAAAGCCTATTTCGAAAGTGTAACAATAAATGTTGTATTTTGGAGTGGTTTCATAGAGATAGTTTGTTATGTCGCGTTCAAGCATTTGTAGATTACTTATTGCAATGGTAGTGTTGCCGGCAGTTAATAATTTGGCATAGTTTAAGGTGATTTCTTGTGCTACGCCTTCTGCGGTTCCAATTTTGACATAGTCACCAACTTTAAAGGGTCGGGCTGTCATAAGGTATAGGCCTGCGATAAAGTTGCCTATGGTTTTTTGGGAAGCAAAACCTAATGCTGCGCCGCTAACTGCTGAAAAAGATATGAGCAGCTCTGAGGGTAAACCGCCAACTTTGCTTATTGCAAGTAACGTGCCAATTAGAATGAGAATTCTAAATGTTAATACTAAATTGTTTGCAGTGTTTGGTTCAAGTTTTGCGTTTTTAGAGAAATGAGAAATGTATCTTGTTATGAAACGCTCTATGGCAATTGATATAATTATAATTAGCAGTAACGAAATAATTTGTATGGGAATTCCAAAAAATGAATTATCGGCATTTGTAGGTGTTGGTTCAACTATAGACATAGTATAGCAGCCTCAGTAATATTCTGCTTAAACATGTATACTATATTCTTTCTGTAACCTAAAAATGCTTACTCATGTGATGTGATCTGAGAAGTACTATTTGTGGGTGGAAGAATAGTGTAAAGTTTGTAACAATGGAATCTGATTAATATGTGACTTTGATTGTCACGGTTCTGGAGGTTATGGTTCTGCGTACAAAGGGTTTTTGAGTTTTAGACCTTTGCGTAGGTTTTCTCTTAACTTTTTATATAAACAGCAAATAATGTATCTACATTTTATGTGGGGAAGAAAAAACATAAAAACCCCCATAACCATACACATCATGTGGTAAGGAAATAAGCTGCAAAGCTATCTCTTTACCATCGTGGGTGAGAACCACCAACACCAACCACCTCTCACCCACGTCTTAGTAATGTGATAGTGTTGAATTTTTACAAAACTTGTTCTTTGTTATTTATAACTATCTTGAGTCTCTGCTTTGGCGTAAAGCTCAAGTAAGTCATGTTTAAACCGTTCTGGGTTATCTTTGTAAGCTGAATGTTTAGCGTCTTGATAAATAATCAATTTAGACTTAGGCAGTTTGTCTGTTAAGGTTCGCATGTCTTCACTTGCAATTATAATGTCCTCTGAACCCCATATTATTGTTGAAGGAAATTCAAAACTGCTATAGACCTGCGGTAACTTTTCTTCAAGTGCACGGGCAGGACCTACTAGTACAAGACCTTTTACTGGAAAACGTGATGCAAAATGAAGCGCCATGTTACCGCCGATGCTTGCACCCACTAAAACTGGGGCGATAAAACCGCCAAAAACATTCTCTATAGCATCGTGAACGAATGTTACATTTTTTTCTACATCACAAGTTTTAGGTTTACAACAGCTTTTTTCACCATATGGCATATCAAGGGCCAAATAAGGAACATGTTTCTCGTTAAGCAAGTCAGTTATACCTAAACACTGCCAAATCCCAATATTGTAAGATAAACCATGCAAAAAAACTATTGGGATGCCGGGTATTTTGTTAACAAGAACAGAACATTTGTAACCCTTAAGATTCAATTTCTCCATAATGTCTACCTATGTTTGGTAACTCTGCTGACTCTTAAAAACAATATCTCGTTAATCAATTCTGCAAAGATAATAATGAGCTACTTTTAATTAGCGTAATTATTTGGTTATAAAATTGACTCTAACCCTCAAATTACGACAATGCAACCTTTAATACATTTAAAAATCGCAATTTTACACGATAACAAGCTTGTATACGATTAGGTAGTGTTAACTAAATAATAGACCTTAGTCCTTATTGTGTTTTGTGATTTTAACGGGGTTTTTTTGATTATTTATTCGAATTTTCAGACTATTAAAGTTCCTGATATGCGAAAATTAACCATCCCACAAACCACATCTGCCATACGATCATAGCTTTTAAGCCGACTCCTAAACTCCTCACCAAAAACCCAAAACTTTTTCACCAAACTATTAACATACTCCACAACCACCCTACCAGACGCCAAAAATTTATTAAACAGCTTCTGCTCCAAACTAAGCGAACCAGCTTTAACACCCTTTTTACCCCCCCCCCAGATTCTTTTTCTTAAACGACAACACACACCTAAACCCCGGATAATCCTTCTCCATACCCACATAACCCAAATCCAACTTGGCAGTCACCTCTCTGGACAGTTTAGAGTGACTGCGTTTGTAGAATGCGCAGTCATAGGTACTTCCTTTAGCATGAGGAGATTTCTGTACAACTAACCCTAGTTTTTTGACTACGAGTCGGGTTTTTACGGAGTGACGGTTCTTTTTGCCACTGTAAGAGTTTTACGTTTACTTTTATTTTTAGGTCTTGGAATTTCTTGCACAGTATCATCTATAAACGCTTCAAATCCGGGGAACAAAGCTTCGACTTCCTTTAGGAATTGGAGGCGGTTGATTTTTTGGTGTTGTTTAATTGGTGTGGGCAGTACTTGGTTGACTATGGTTCTAGTTTTCTTATGCTTTTGAGCACGCTTGTTTGGCTAAGATTAACTAGATATCCCGGTAATGTGGATGAGGTGTATAGTTTGTAGTAGAGAAATAGCATGAGTAAGCGGTTGGTTAGGTTGAGTTTGAAGGGTTGCCCGGCTCCTATGGCTCGTTTGCGGTTTGTTCTTTGAAGGCGTTTTGTTCGTATGTGGGGTATTTTTGGTTTATTGTGTTGTTTAGGGTGTTGAATTCTTCCAGGGTTAGGCCTGTGAAATTCTTAAAATGTTCTGGATGTTTAGATAATATGGCGTAATTTAGCACACAAATCCACTAAAACTCAAATAAAACACGTATGCACTAATAAAACCTCTGATTTACCGCTAAAACACTAATAAAAACTAAGGTCTATTAAACAACAACGAGATGATAGACAACAAAGTGCCCTTTTCTCAAACACTCTACTTCACAACATCTTTACAGCCAGAACCAACCCAAAATAGTTTTGTCCCAATGCCCAAAACAAGCAGGTCATCTAAATACTTGTGTTCCCGGGTACCAAAGCAGTATGCCAAAACCACTTTGGTGTTATAGTCAATAGCCACCAAGCCAACACTGATGCGACTTATCATGAATAAACGACCACATCTCATCCATCTCCACAGCTTCAAGCTCAACATGCTCAGCCCAAACAACATCAACTTCCAAATCTTGATGATTTTAAAGATAAATATAGTTTATTTTCCAAGGCCAGTTTTGTGTTTTTTTAAAATAGCCGTAACTGTGTCCTTGGAGATGTCTAGTATGCGTCCTGTGGCTCGTGTTCCTGTGCCGTTTACAACCATTTTTTAGAACCTGTTCTCGTATTTTTGGTTGGTAGGCTTTGTTTGTGTAGGTTTCTATAAAGTTTTTTCGTGTGCAGGTTTGTTGTTGCAGTTGTATACTTGTTTGCCTGCTTTGCTGTGACCATTTTTGGATACTTTCGCCACCACAGTACGGGCATTTTATCAGAGTTTTTGATGTCATAAATGTTAACCCGTACAATAGTAATTACACACCACCCAGACTAAAATGCTTTATGACATCACCCAATTTTTAGGCAGAATATTTTTTGCCATATATCAGATACATTCTTATCTGCCGGGTTATACTGCATGTAATTTAAAGTACCAAATTAGAACACCAAAAATATCATAAAGTGAATAATGACGGTTGTCCGTATGGCAAACTGTAAACTTGAATCTGATGGTCTAACTACCAAGGAATTCAAAGCTCGCCAGTTAAAGTATGGAAAAAACGAAATTTCTCCACAAAAAAGAGAAAACTTTGTAAAAAAGGTATTGCACACTATTTGTGAACCAATGTTTTTATTATTACTTGTTGCCGCTACCATTTATTTTATTCTTGGTGAGCCGCATGACGGGGCTATAATGCTCATTTCTGTCATAGGGATTCTTAGTATTGACATTATCCAAGAATGGAAAACCGATAAAACATTAAACGCTCTAAAAGACCTCTCCGCCCCTCACATAAAAGTCGTACGTAACGGAAAAGAAATCCAAATTGCGAGTGCTGATCTTGTTCCCGGTGACATTATGCTGATTTGTGAAGGCATAAAAATTCCTGCTGATGGTTTTGTGATCAGGTGTAATGATTTATGTATTGATGAATCTTCATTGACTGGTGAGTCTGAAGGAGTTTGGAAGGTTTCAGCAGAAAATTCTGAGAAGCCACATGATTATTGGCGTAAGGATTATTGTTATGCTGGAACGCTTGTTATTCAAGGTTCTGCGGTTGTATGTGTTGATAAAATTGGTAAGGATACTGAGTATGGTAAGATTTGTGTTAATGTATCTGAGGTGCAGAAAGAGCGTACTCCTCTTCAGAGGCAGATTGGTAGTCTCGTTAAATTGTGTGCTGGCATTGCAGCTGTTTTATTTGCGTTAGTTAGTGTGGTAACTTGGTTTGATATTTCTAGTTATATGTTTCAAGATAGGCTCGTTGGAAGTGTGCTTTCGGGTATTACAATTGCTATGTCTATGATTCCTGAAGAGTTTCCTGTGATTTTAGCAGTGTTTCTTTCTATGGGTGCTTGGCGTTTGGCTAAGAAGGAGTCTTTGGTGCGTAAGCTTTCATCTGTTGAAACTCTTGGTGCAGTGTCGGTTTTGTGTGTTGATAAAACGGGAACTCTTACTATGAATCAGATGGCTGTGCAGGAGATTTGGGCTGTTGATGGTAATAACGCGTATCTTTCTGAAATGATGGGGCTTGCTTGTGAAACTAATGTTTATGATCCTATGGAAAAGGCTATGATTGATTATTGTGAAAGGCTTGGTATTAATAGGAATCATCTTTTTGGTGGTAATCTGATTTCTGAGTATGCTTTTACAAATGAGTTAAAAATGATGGGGCATATTTGGCGTCATGATGGTGAGGTAATTGTAGCTGCGAAGGGTTCTCCTGAGCGGGTATTAACTATTTGTAAATTATCCGATAATGAGCAGCGTGTTTTAATAGAAAATAAACTACGTGAGTTGGGTTTGCAGGGTTTGCGTGTTATTGCTGTGGCGGCTACAGTTTTGAGAAGTGAGTTAGATATACCGAAGAATCTTACTGATTGTACTTTAACGTTTTGTGGATTAATTGGTCTTGCTGATCCTCCACGTGAATCTGTTAAAAATGATATAGCTCTTTGCAATAGAGCTGGTATACGTGTTGTTATGGTTACAGGCGATAATGGTGTAACTGCAGCGGCTATTGCAAAAAGAATTGGTATGAAAAATCATGATAATATAATTACAGGTGATATGCTTGAGAAAATGTCTGATGATGAATTGCGTGAAAGCGTCAAGAACGTTAGCATATTTTCTCGTGTTATACCTGAGCATAAGATGCGTATAGTTAAAGCGTTTAAAGATAATGGCGAAATTGTTGCCATGACAGGTGATGGTGTAAATGATGCTCCAGCATTAAAATATGCTGACATAGGTATTGCTATGGGTAAACGTGGCAGTGAAGTATCCCGTGAGGCAGCTGACCTAATTCTTATGGATGACAATTTTTCTACCATAGTAGACACCGTAAAAGACGGCCGACGAATTTATGACAACATACGCAAAGCAGCAAGCTACGTATTTACTATACATATACCCATTGCATTAACAGCTCTACTAGCCCCCCTACTAGGCATATACCCTGCAAGCTTAATGCTGCTGCCCATACACATTGTCATGTTAGAATTGATAATAGACCCAACATGCTCAATTGTATTAGAACGACAACCCGCAGAAACAAACATAATGAACCGCCAACCACGAAGCCCAAAAGAAACCCTGCTAAACACAAAAACACTAACAAAAAGCATCATACAAGGAATAACAATATTTGCATCATCCTTTAGCATTTACTACCTTGTCCTAACACAAAACCCAGACAACGCCCCCATAGCACGATCCATGGGCCTTGCAGTTATCATACTTGCCAACCTGTTTCTAGTCCAAGTAAACAGTTCCAACACAGACAACGTCATTACCTCAATTAATCGATTATACAAAGATAAAGTCATGTGGATTACCAGCATTCTAACAGTAATAGGCTTACTTACTCTCCTATACAGCCCCCTAAACGGAATCTTAAAATTTGCACCCCTTACAACAGAACAGCTTTTAACAGTAATAGGAATAGCAGCAGCATCCGTACTATGGTACGAAATAATAAAAATAATAAAAAAATCTACAAATAAACAGACAACTAATAGTGTAGAAACAAAAAAGAAGCACAATTATGATGCGTTGATGCAACGTGTGTAATTGACAAAACAAACTATGTTTGTATAACATATCAAATGCACAAAAATTAACTCGATATGTGTTGATTTTACAAAAAGCATAGCAGAATGCCCACCGCGTTACAGACTGTGTCAAAAGTCAAAGTCTAACTCGTTAAACCACAATATGCAGTGTATAACAAAACAACACTGTCTTATCCCGAAATAATTTCTCCCCCATCCTGAGTTAACTTATAGCCCACTACTCACCATCTAAACTGTCTAGCAACTAGACCCATCCACACTTCAGGCCACAAAAGACAAACAAACGCCATATTAGGAGACACAGCAATATCCAGATTCAAAGCCCCCTGTAGCCCATCATCATACCAACAAACAAACTCATCC
>JAITCR010000081.1 GCA_031282985.1 Nitrososphaerota archaeon
ATAGACATCAAAGAAATCCTGAGCAAGGACATTGTAGAACTCTTGTGTATAGACATCAAAGAAATCCTGAGCAAGGACATTGTAGAACTCTTGTGTATAGACATCAAAGAAATCCTGAACATGCACATCATAGAAATTCTGTACGTAGACGTCATAGAATTCTTGTACATATTTATTGTGCCATTCCTGAGCAAATACGTTGTACCAGTCCTGAGCATACACATCATAGAAATCCTGAGCATACACATCATAGAAATCCTGTACAAAGAGGTTATAGAAGTCCTGAGCATACACATCATAGAAATCCTGAGCTAAAACGTTGTACCAGTCCTGAGCATACACATCATAGAAATCCTGTACAAAGAGGTTATAGAAGTCCTGAGCATACACATCATAGAAATCCTGAGCATACACATTTCGCCATGTTACTTCGTCATACTGTTCTGTGGCATCCACCGTTATTTGCAGCGAGCCAAAAGTCTGTTCTTCGTTTCTAAATACAACAAGGTCGCGAGGACCGTAAAGCGGAACTATCTGAGGTTGACAGTGCACGTAGTCATGGCTGGGGTCGTTGCATATCATGTAAACAATGTCAGAAATCCGGCCTTCACCCTCATAACCGTCAAGACCTGCTTGGTAAGCAGCTTTTACATCTGCTTTTTCTTGAGCAGTCATAGATGTTGCGGCAAATGCCGTGGAATCTAAAACGATGTCTCCCAATAATGCCCATGTTACTACCTGAGTGACCAATCTGTTGTCTTCTAATCGACCAAAGTTGTCCACAATATAGTCATAAGCAGAGATGTAAACATCAAAGTCTTCAGAAAGTAGTTCTTTAGCAAGGTCTTTAGATGTAACCATGTATTTGCAATCATAATAATCACCTGCAAAATTTTGTGAGCCGGCATGTGCACAAAAAGACGGATATGTATCGCCCGCTACTGAGTCAACAACCCAAATGGGAAAAATCTCTCCCCCACCGTTGAGGCCGAGATACCCTATGTTTTTGTTAACATAGGCATATTTAATTGTAAATAGGTTATCATAGTTAAAGCCAGCTACTGGGCCGATTATGCTTTTGCCGTTGACATGAATGTACACGTCGGGAACTTCTTTAAATATTTTTTTTGCGTCACCGTCTAACGTCTCTTTTATTACATACCAACCTTGTATAGCGCCGTCTCTTAACAGATGACCAGTCATAATAAAAGTTATAGTGCCATCAGGATCAATGGTACCTTGTGCAGGCACGCCACGAGTAGGATCAGCTCCGTTGTCCACCGCAAAGATTTCAAAAGTCATACCGTCAATAATTGCTTTTTTCGATTCTTCTGTGTGATACCCGTTAGCGTCAAACCATTCTTCTAAGGTTTGAACGCCCACCATTTTCTTCAGTTGAAGTTTGTTGTCGGCAGTTACTGCGCTTGTTGTCCGAGACAATACTGTAAAACAACCAGTAACAAGTACAGCCACCAATAGTATAGTCATAATTTTCTTTACGTTATATTCCATTTAATCATCTCATTACGATATGCAATATATACAAAATAAATTAATAAACTTTTTCACAGAATGAACCAACAATATCTCCCCCCCCCCACCACCATAATTTAGCAAAACATCACCACAATTTTTTATACATATGAAAACAAACAAGCTGCATTATGTTGCGTTTCTAAACAATCTTGTCACCATGCTATATGTCGGGTGTTACAAAGTATTGAGACAACGAAATTAATTAGACAACAAATATTTTCAGTTCAGAGAAAAACATCAATACTTTGGTCACCAACTTTTTTGTTTAGCTCTCTAAAGAAATCAACACAAAAAGGATGAGATAGTTTGATTAATCACGTTCATTGTCTGACCTTTTAACAGCATTTTTAAAGGAATCTAAGGGGATTTTCAGCCAATAAAGACCAGTTTAAAAAAACACCACAAAACAAAACCGACAACACCCACTCAAACTAGTCTACCCAAACCTTCCTTTTTCCGAAAAAAACAAAAAAATAAAGAAAACTGGTTATTTTAGACTACTTGTGAACGGTGTGCTGGTTATCGATTTTCTTGCTGCTCTTGACTGTTTTACTTTTAAACACCAATAGTATTGCCCCTACTTCAGCCACCAAAATGATAGCATTTACAATAGTCCACCTGTCCACCCACGCCCGTAAAAGACGCCAATCTTCGGTAAGCAAAAACACCACAACACCTACAACACCTAACACAGTAGAAACTATTAACCACACAGTAGTCATATGCTGCGTGAACTTTCGATTATCTACCTCATCACTGCTCTGAGTATGTTTATCCTCTGCAGCAGTCGTAACACCACGCTTCTTCAATAACAGCTCATGCACAGTTGTTATAACAGCCAAGATAACGCCAATGACACTAAGAATCAAATTCAAAAGAGCCCACTTACCCCCATCTATAACAGAAGGAGGAGGCGTAGCAGTAAACGTAGGAGTTGGCGTTGGCGTTGGAGAAACTATTGGCGGAGTTGGCGTTGGCGTTACTGTTGTGTTTTGTGCCCATTGTGCTGTGTATATGATGTTGCCTGTTACTGTTGATGTGAGTGTTGGTGTCCATTCTGTAAATCTCCAGCCAGCCTCGCCCGTCACAACTGGTGCCATAGGTGTTGGATCCCCAAAATGAAGCCCACTAGTACTTACCGCAGTAAAAGTACCATGAGCCCCGGGAGCAAAAGTTACTGTATAAACAGCTTCTGCCCATATAGCATACAACACTATATCGTCCGTAATGGTAAAGGTGGAACCAGCCACATAAGCTGCAGTATTTGCAGAAGAAATAGTAGACCAGCCAAGAAAAACATAACCATTCTTAGTCATACTGCCCTGACCAAGCACAGTTACCTGTTCTCCGCCGTCATAGGGATTAAAACGATCCACAGGCACAACACCACCTGTAAACCCATTACCATTATACATTACATCATAACGCTCCACTTCTACACCAATCAAAACCCAAGTAGCAGATAACACAACATCACCCGACGTACCTAAAGGAATATTGTAGTTAACCACTGGACCAGCAGTAGAACCATCAGCATACGTAACTCTCCAACCGCCAAAAGTGTAACCGGCTCTACTTGGATTAATTATCGTAACTGGAAGATCCGCCTCAACATAAGATTCTGGATTATCATGATGGTTAATCCCGTTATTTAACTCATATTCTATGTTGTACGCATCGTTCAATGCTAAAAATCTAAAAGCAACCCCATCAATACCTGATACAGGCTCCGTTAAAGTACTCATAAAATATTTATCACCATTTAGATCAGGATACGTCACTAAACCCTCATCATTGAAAACATTGTAGCCGTTTCCTGACTGATAACGACCCAAACCCCTATTAGCACTTAAACCGGGCTCAAGTTCAAGCTCATGTGCAAGTCTGATTGCTACACCTGTTTTACCCCAGAAAACGCCATTTAAAATAGTACTAATAGATCCACCACTGCTAGATCCAACACAATTAATGGCGTTTTTGTAACCAATCACGATTCCACCCGAAATCAAAGTGATTGAACCGGAATTGTAGATGCCATTGCCATATTGATCACCAGTAAACATTGAACCAGTTCCAAGACCCCCAGTAATTTTGCCGCCAGATATCTCACTGATTGTACCCGAATTAGAGAGACCGTTACCATATTGCTCCGATGTGATGGTTCCACCTGCAATCTTGCCAATCTGAAGAGAATTGTGGATACCACTATAGCTACCTTTAATTGAGGTAATAACTCCACCGCTAATTGTACCAATCACGCCAGAGTTCTGCAGACCATGACTACTATCAACGGTGATTGTACCACTAGAAGTGATCTTGCCACCACTAATCTCGCCGATTTGACCGTTAGCAAAATTAAAGACACCATACGAAGTTGTACCACTTATGTCTGCCTGTCCACCGATTACCCCAATTCTGCCATTATTAAGCATCCCTTGAACGCCCCTAAATATGCCGCCGGAAATCTCACCGATAACGCCGCGGACATCATTTTGCAGGGCAATTACCCCTTCAAATGTTCCACCCGTTATGGTGCTTATTTCAGCACCCTGCATACCACTCCGATAGTTAATGATCAATACACCAAAGTGTGCACCTTTGACATGCCCTCCAGATATCGTCCCGATGCCCGTTTTTGTACCTTCAGATTCAACCCAAATCACCCCATTGCGGTCACCACCGCTGCCAACACGGTTAGCGATAAACTCGCCGCCGCTAATTTCATCAACCCAACCGCCACGGATGACAACTAAGGCGCAGTTGAGAATAGCCTCAAAATGGCCACCAGATATTTCGCCTATTTGGGCATCATCCTGCACGAAAATAGCATGACCATGAAGTGTAACAGTAGGATCTGTTTGATAGAAACTTCCGCCGGAAATCAACTCAATTCTTGTACCAACACCAGTTAGGTGAACCGCATCGATTGCACCATAAAACTCTCCACCACTAATTTCACCTATTTTAGCACCCTCTTCCAGAGATAGTGCTCCATCGCCTGTTCCGGTTGTTTCAAAGTATCCGCCACTTATCGTACCAAAGGCATTTGAACCACTTAGCTTTAGAGCTGCACTACGGCTTTTTATTATAACGCCATCCTTAACGTTTATATGGCCGTTGGTAACGGCTACAGAATGCAAAATTGTCAAAGTATTTTCTGTATTGCCTTCGCCCAGAGTGAGCGTCCCACCACCTTGCAGCGCAAATTTCCATCCTGAAGAGGGGGCAGGAGTTACAAAGGTAACGGCGTGATTGCCTTCGACACTAACTATAGTCACATCTTCGTTGTTGATAATTATGTGGTCTTTCTCAAGCACATCGCCCAAGACTTCAAGGACAAAGGCGTTATAGCTGGGTTTAATTGCCGCAATTGCTTCACTTACAGACTTATACAGATCACCGGTTTCCCTGTGCCTGACGACAGAAACGACTGGGTCCTTTACCCATAAAAAGCTGTCGCCGTTTTTGTATTCGAAATAACCGTTTTTGCTGGAAACAAGTTCATGATCCTCCTGCATTTTATCTACCCCACCAATTTGTGCATATATTTTGGGTCCATCAACTGCTCTGACAGTACCATCAACTGTTACCTGTGCACCGGATGAGGCCACTAACCCAGCCTCGCCGCCGAGTACATTACCTTTGACATAAACAACCGCATTATTAAAAGCGTACACACCCGTACCACCACCAGACGAGTCACCATAAACCGTAACAGTCGTACCTGCACCGCTAACAAGCATAGCACCACCGCCCGACACATAGCCATAAACTGTAATGGTCGCGCCAGCAGAAGCTCCCAAACCGTAGAACCCCCTAAGCACGTTTCCATAAACTGTAATTACTGTACCAGCACCGACAGCATTCGCACCGCGGGCACTGATACCAGAACCAGCCGTGGTTGCATCAGTAACTTCGGCTTTGCCACCGCTGTGAGCATATACACCATGTTGATCCCCTGAGCCGCCGCCTTTGACGTTGAACTTACCGCCCGTCGAGTTGTTAAGCAATACCTCGCCACCAGTTCCCACATCAAGTCCGTGTCCAGCGCTGTTTACTACATTTAGGATAAAGCCGTTTACATCAAAAGTAACGCTCTTATTGGTTATCACAATGCCTGCATTGTACTCAATATCGCATAACAACCGGATGGTCTGTCCATCTTGTACCGCCGCTAAAGCATCGGCAAAACTACCATATGCACCTACCCGAGTCACACCATCGGTGTCAATTATCTCACAAACACTAAATGTCGCCCATTCGATTGCATATTGCCTATTGTTAAAGCTGATTGCAAGGACATCTCCAGATACCTCCCATTGCACCTTACTGATGTCACTACCGGCTTTACGCGTCAACCCGTTATTTGTTCCCCCATAAGAACCAGAAATATCAAGCGACTCGACCTCAACAATGATGCTATTACCCCAAGCATCAAAATCGCCTGTACATGTGCCTTTTAAATATGCTGCCAGACTTGCTTTTGGAAGAGAAATCGCAAAGCTATCGCCATATACACTGTTACGAGTGGCAGAAACCGTACCTCCAGTTACCTCTATAGTTCCTCCTGACATAGGGTAACGGGTGTCTCCAAGACAGATAGCAGCGCACCAATGACCGCTAACCATGCTGGCTGAAACTGTACCTCCAGAAACCACCACATTACCCGTTATAACCTCAATTGCAGTACAGTAGTCGCCAACTGCTGAAACCGTACTGCCGTCTTTGATGTGGACAACTCCACTTTCAACGTGCACAGCCGTATCTGAGCCCAATATTGTTAAAAAATTTGTTGACAAGCCGTCACCTATGATAAGTGTGCCGCCTTGTATTGTAATGGAACAAACAGGCAATACAGTAATTGTGTGATCACCCTCAGCACTAATAAGGGTAATATCTGATGTGATGTCAACACTACTTGTTAGAGTTATATCGCCAATGATTTCAATAATAGCAGAACCCTTGCTGTTTGCTGCTGTAATTGCATCTTCCCATGTTGATGCACTGTCCCCCACTTGTATTCTCAAAGAGTCATCTGCTGCAAAAACTGATGTTTGCAACATGCCCAACAGCATACTAAGTATCAATAATGCCGTTATTGCCTTTCTGGCAACATTTAATTTTCTGTTTTTATACATTTTTTGATCAAACATTATCAATTCCTCTTCAAAAAGACAGCCAACCACTAATCAACAATCACTATATGCTTGACATATCAATACTTTTAAACATTGCCCTTTACCGGAAAGTTGGCTGTAGAAACCTTAGGCAAAGTTATGAGCAAGGATAACATAAAAAGTGTTTAGCTAAACAAATAGTAAAAAAAGACACCACGAAAAACAACAATACAAATGCAGTTCATATGGACGCATTTTCGTAGAAGCAACCAAAACCAACAATTCAAGTTATAAGTGGTCAAATGTTTTTGAAAAAGATTTTAGTTGATATATGTAGGCGGGTAGTTGGTTTAGGAAGTCTTGTATCTGCAGTATGGGTACTATCGGGATGTTGTTGTAAAATTTGAAGCTGCTAGGTACAAGAGATATTATTGTTGGGATAAATTGGACGTTTTTCCATTTGACACATTCAAGTTGCAGTTTGGGGTTAGGTAATGTTTCTGCCAAGGCGTTAGTGCGGTCTGCTTGGGCTGTTGCAATTTTGTTTAAAGTTGAGGTTGAAATGGAATGGCTCCAACGTTTGCAATCGATACATATGACCAGTGGGTGTTTGCAGCCTATGACGTCAATTTCCCATTTGCGGTTTGGATTTTTGAATCGTACGTTTTTGTAGACGACAAAGTTGTTGTTGTGTAAGGACATTGCAGTTATTTCTTCAAATTCCTGCCAACAGAGTAAGTTGCTAACTTGTTGGATATCTGCTCCTAATAAGACCAGTTTAATTGTTAATTTGATGCGATCGTTAGTGGAAACTTGGACTAAGCCGTCAGGGGTTAAACTAAGTAGGCCGTCTGATTGTAGTTTTTTTAGTAAAGTGAGTACTGTTTCTGTTGGCAGTTTTGCGTCATTTTTGAGGTGAATGGTTAAAATTGGCGATTTTTGGGTTAATTTCAGTAATGAAAATATCAAAGCACTCTCAACGCTCAAAGCAAGCAAACCCCAATTTTTGACATCCGGTAAATTGTATACAAAACATCACCAAACACACTGCCAGACCTGCTTGTGGCATATGTATGTTTTCGCCATTTTTAATAAAACACTTTGGGTTCTGGCACTCTCGCCATATTTCGCTGTTTGTAAACGCCAATTTTTGCTAAATAATGATACATTACACTAATTTATGCCAATTTATCATTATTTTATCAACTATTTTTAACTGTTTAATGTAAAATATGCATGTTCGATTCTTTTTCGCTTAAATGAAGGGGCAAAATTGTTTGAAAAAATAGGTAAGTAAAACAAAAGTGAGCACAAAAAACTGTGCACAACAATGTTTCAGGTGTTTAACGGTTTTTGCATAGCAAATGTTATGATTAAGCTGGTTTAGCTGTTTTAATGATGTTCTTTTTTTGGAACACAATGATCATACATATTTTACATTAAACAGTTTTTGTTTTTGGGTTTGTGTGTCGGTTTTTTGAACTATGATCATATAAGGTTCGATTAGTTTCGTTTAATTTTTATCAATTGATCTTTTAAACTTAGAGCCAACTGCGTTTCGTTGATGCTTTTGTATACAAACACTACAAAACCTTGTTAAAACACGTAATTTACCACAAAAAACAACCATACAAAAAGAAAAAGACGCAGTCTTAACGCTTACTTTTTTGCACTTTGTTTTTCCCTTCAAGCATAACAGTTGCACGTTTAAAATCCAATGGAGTACTAACACTAAAAAAAGAACACAATTCTGGATCTAATTGTTCAACAAGCATTTTTGAAACATACCGCACCCCTCGAAGTTTCTCAACAAACGTTTGCAAATCCGTAACACCTTCAGCTGCAACTTGCTTTGCAGTTTCTAAGACAAGACTTGTCTGATAAACAGCACATAAAGGTTCAATTTCATTATCAGCATTTCGTGGAACAACCGCTGCTTTACCTACAGCAAGATCTAGCAAAAGCATAACTAATTCCTTGTTAACAAAAGGCGAATCATAAGGCAACAGTAACGCATATCCATCTTGAAATGTTTCAAAACCAGCTATAGCCCCACTTAGAGGATTTTGGGTTTGCTGTTTATCTATGATAAAACGCGTAGTTTTAGGCAAAAATTCTGCATATTTATCTATACGCTCTTGGGTGTTAACTACAATTATTACTTCATCAACAATATTGCTTACAGTGCCAAACAGGTGTTTAATTAGAGGTTTATTACATAGAAACATTGCACCTTTATCTTCAGAGAAACCTTTAGGTGTTGACTCGTTTGCAAGAATAATTGCTGCTGTACTCATTTTTTCTCCTCCAAGTACATTGTTGTGTTTTATTGATGCTTTTGTATACCACTTGCTAGTTTATGTTGCTTTTTTCGATTTTATCGGCCATTTCATATAACAAATTTGTGAATGGATGATCAGACTTGTCTTGTGGAAAAAGATATTTACCTTCTGCTTTTAAAATTTCACAGAAACAGGGTACAACACCAAGCAGAGGAACATTGTACGTTTCTTTAATTTTTTTAGCATACTCAGCATTATTACTTCTTGCGACATCATCAAGAATTTTGTTTATGACTATACCTGTTTTCTTTTCAAACATTTTGTAGAATTCAGATATCATACGCTTTGTACCGTTTACATCTGAACAGTCACCTGTTGTTGTTACGACCACAAAATCAGCTGTTACAATTGCATTCATAGAAGAATACTGTAATCCCGGACTGGTGTCAAATATTATGTAGTCAAATTTTTGCTCATCAAAAAGCTTGTTTTTTAAAGATAATAAATGCCCTAGGGCCCGCATTTCCCATCGTCGATCCTTTGTCGATATATCACGCATTGCATCAATTGAAGGATTTGCAAGACCTACGTATAATTTACCTTTGCCAGATATTCTTGAACTTAAATCAATTAATATTTTATCTATGTCACAATTATTATTTAGATAATCATTTAACCACACTTGAATTTTTTCACATCTCAATATAGCAAAAAGACTTGGAGCTCTAAAATCCAAATCAAATAAAGCTACTTTTTTACCTTGTTTAGCAAATGTTGCAGCTAAATTTACTGACATTATTGTTTTTCCTGTTCCACCCTTGTATGAGTGCACAGCCACAATTTTGCTCATAACATTCAACTCTCATTTCCTCTTTCGACATAGAAACACGTTTTTTTTCCTTTACGCTGCTTTTTAAGGTAACCCATAATTACCAACTGATTTAGATAAGAACTCTCCATTGCCCTAGCTCTATTTGTCTGATCAGCAATTTCTTCTGCCGTAGCACGACCATTTCGGCATATGGCTACAGCAGTTTTCCGCAGATGATCAGGCAGATTAAGTAATGTTATAACATCAAGCGAAGAATCAGGAAATTTTTGTAATTCTTTCTCATTTACTTTTCGTAACTCAATTAACACATCTATTTTTTCGTTAAGCTTCTCAAGATTTTCTTTTATTTTTTCCAAGGTAGCAAGATGCTTTTTTCTAATGCCTTCCTGTTTATACACTAACTTTCCCTAACCTCTTGCTCTTCAAGTCTACTCAATATATTCACGATTTTGATATAAATCCTTTTGCAGAACATAATTTGCAGAGCATACATAAACACGCTACCAAGGATAGCTATATAGGGGGTTTTTGAATAGTTTTATTATTACGATAATTGTTGAGTGTTTTTGTCCAAAGCTGAAATTCTTTTGATAGAGGAAACGTTTTATATAGATTTTTACGATTAGCTTCCAAAAAATTGTTTTCTTCATTAACAAATTCAGCAGCTGTTAGAAGACCATGTCCCGCTTGTTTTGCGTGTTCTTTTAGAGAACGGATTTTTTGTTGGAAATGCTCATCACGAAGAGTATGATGTTCTAGAATTGTCAGGGGCACGGTTTTTATTATGTCTTTAAGGTTACTTACAGCATTTTGCAATGCTACATCGGTTATTCGAATATTTTGAAGATAAAAAGGAGGACCTCCAAGCATAAGCATGGATAAAGGTTTTTCTAGAATTAACTGCAGAGTCTTATTTGACATAGGACCTTGAACATCAGGTGCAAACATGAACCGCTCATTATCATTATACTCTATAGCAACCATTATAACATAACCCATTGCAGAATTGTCTTCTCCATGAGGAACTGCTTTAGAAAACTCGAGCTTTGTTTTACCATATATGAATGTTTTATTATCTGCTACTTCCACAGTTTTAGCATACTTTGCACCTGTTTGCAAAAATGTTTCAGCCCGTTCCCGTTGACTTTTGTTAATGTCTTTTTCAGGATTTTTGATAAGTAATGTTTTGTTTTGATAAATTTGACGAGCAGATTCTGTCAGAAGTGTCCAGTTAACTATCCAATCTTCAAAAGAAGGCGTATAATGATCATAATGATAATGACTAACCGTTACAATTTGAGCCTTACCTGCAACACCCGCAATTCTCCCCCGAAGACTTTGAATGTTCTGAAACTCAACAGGATGAGGCGGCAAATTAAATCGCCAAGGACAAACAGATATGCCCGCATCTAAAAGCACAGAAACATCTGGAGTCTGAACAAAAGTACACATAGAACGAACCCCAAAACTTTCAGCCGCCAAAGGCATAACATGAATTAACTTAAGCGGATTCATTTGACAACTCATAACAGCTTCTATAACACATAATCATTTAAAGTTAAAAGGATAACTACAACTTGCAAGATTTACCTTAAAGAAAAAATTATTTAGAGCAAAATTTTATAAGGCTAATTTTTTCATAAAACCAATATTAACATATCAACAAAGAATCATTGCTAAACAATCTATTATCAACCACATGATTCTTTGAACACCTAAGGTGCCGGTAATGGTAGAAACCCCCATAAGTAAAGCAGAACAACTGTTAAACGAAATAGCAAACATTGCATTAGTAGAATTCCTTCCAATTGTTGGTCCAACCAGAGGAAAAATATTAGCTGAAGAAGTAAAAAAAGCTAAACCAAAAAACGTGCTAGAAATAGGCACCTTCATGGGCTACTCAACAATTCTAATAGGACGCGAACTAGAAAAAACAGCAAAATTCATAACCATAGAAGAACACACAACCGAAACTGAAGTAGCTAAAGATAATATTACACAAGCAGACATCACAGTTAATGTTCAAATAATCAACGGCGACGCTATTGAAATAATACCAACACTAAATGACCTCTTCGACTTCGTCTTTCTTGATGCCTCTAAAGAAGAATACCTCCAATACCTAAAACTTGTAGAAAACAAACTAACGAAAGGAGCAGTCATTGTTGCCGACAACGTTGGCAAATTTGCAGCAGAAACAAAAGACTACGTAGACCACATACACACATCAGGCAAATACAACAGCCGATATATTGGTGTTGGAGACGACGGTTTAGAAATCAGCATAAAACTTTAAATTCACAACGTCAGTATTCCGCAACTGCAATACCTGCTTTGTCCATTCAAGAAGCTCCATCATTTCACATACTAAAATCGGATTTCCGCCTAAAGACTTTAATGGTTTAACATTAGTGTTTTCGTTTTGGTGGGCAATGACGATTCTGGCCCCGTAGACATTAGGATGATGTGGATCTTGAGTGCGAAACGCCATTTACACCCTCCATAATATTGTGTAGAATGGGAACGAGCCCACCAAAAATGTTTTACAAAAATATTGTTTATAAAAAACAGGATGAAAGGCTTATCGTTAGGAACTGTGCATAAATAACTTGCACTCGTAAAATGGAATTACACGAGCTTTCAGCAAAAAGAAGTGCACATTATTTTCGCACAGTTCCTTAGCGGTCTTTTGTCGGTGTTTCCCACAATTGCATTTTTTCTTTTTTCATTTCGGTACGTTTACGTTGGAGATATCTGTAGACCGTTTTATGTTCACAGCCTTCGATTATCATTTGTACAGCATTTCGTGCTGCATCTGCTTCTTCATAGTTTCCTATTATACCTACAGTATGGCCGTATATGGTAACGTTTGCTTCAGTTAGTTCTTCTATCAAACGTCGCGTTTTTCCTTCTGAACCAATTATTCTGCCTTTTATACGTTTTATGTCTGCTTCAGAGCGACCAAAGACTATGCGTAAATCAACGAGGTCAAAAACGTCGTCTTCGTTTCGGATTAGGCGGAATGCTATTTCAGGGGCGAAACCTCTGCCAATTGCTGTGACAAGGTCTTTGGCACGAAGTAGCATAGAGGGGTCATCTTGATCTTTTAATAGTTTTATAGTAATGCCGCCGTCTTCGCTGTCAACTTCAAGCTTTACTTTCATATTTCCTTCTATGTAAGTTTTTGTTTTACCTTCAGGGCCTACGAGTATTCCGACGCGCTCTTTCGGAATTCTGATAAATGAATCAAGATTAGACATTATTTTCCAACAACCTGTTTTTGCAATTCTTCAAGTGGGATAACATTTACGTCTAACCTATTAAAGAACCTATTTAGGTTATTTAGGTCTCTTGTTAACATGAATTTTGCCATGGGATGTTCAATTGAAACTGATTGAGACATATCAATAATCATGGGTTTGCCTTTCCACATTAAAACATTGTACTCGCTCAAGTCACCATGAACTAATTTTGCTTTTTGGTAAAGACGTTTAAGGTTAGTAATTAATAGTTTGTATATACGTTCAGGATTTTCAGGTGGGGACTCTTTAAGAGATGGGGCACTTTTTCCGTCTTTACCTAGGAATTCCATAACTAAAACATTGCTTTTTACAGCAACAGTTTTAGGAACATTTACTTTAGCTTGACATGCTTCTTCGAGGTTACGAAATTCTTTTTGAGCCCAAACGGTAAACAATGATCTTGTGTCCCGTTTGACGTTTTTGAACCGAGGATCACCCTCTATGTATTTAAGTATGCCTTTTTTGAATTCTGCTGAAGAGGTTAAATAAATTTTTACAGCTAAGTCTTTACCTTCTTTATTTTTACCCCAGTAAACACGAGCTTCTTTACCGCTACTAACTACGCCATTAACTTCATGAAGAGTACCAGCATTTAATAAACTAAAAACGACAAGACGTGTTGTTTGATCAAAAACTTCTTCAACCGTAGCACGCTCATTAGCCCTATCATGATGTAACATTTTATCTCTGCGTTCTACACGCTTCTCATTATGTTCAAGACGTTCACGGGCTTTACGAGACATAACAGTTTACACGCTAATATAACAAGTAATTAAACAGGTCAATAAAAAATTTTGAATTAAAGCGTTAACAATCCTTTGCGCCTTAGATTGTCTGCCTGTGCATGAGTATAACGCCAAACAACATCAGCACGTGTTTCACTTTGAAAATCCCAAGGTGCAACTATAACTATGTCATTTTCACGAATCCAAACGCGGCGCTTCATTTTACCACAAATTCTACAGAGCCTTTCTGTGCCATCTTGACATCTAACTTGAATACGATCAAAACCAAGCAGTTTTGAAACAACACCTAAAACCTCCCCTTGCCCAGGGTAAACTAACTCGTTAATATCGCCTTCACTTAAGACTTTCTTCTTTCCCAAACAATAACCTTCTATATTTCAATGAATGTACTTATGTTACTTAAAAGCATGCTCATTAAAAAACTAATTTCTGAAAAAATACAACCTAAAAATAGAAAACATTTTCATCTAACGTATGTATTCAACTCTTTATCCAGTTGTTGATGAGGCTGGTTTTCATTTGTTCAAATGTGTCTAAGTCCTGCTTGTTCCATGTAGTAATTAAGTCATCATTGTCTCACAGGTAGTAACACCTTCTCATTACACAAAGCCCATGAATTTACGCTAAACCACCAACCACGAAACG
This sequence comes from Nitrososphaerota archaeon, assembly GCA_031282985.1. Lineage (GTDB taxonomy): Archaea > Thermoproteota > Bathyarchaeia > Bathyarchaeales > Bathycorpusculaceae > Bathycorpusculum. Next base: position 14,461 of record JAITCR010000081.1, read on the forward strand.
CACACTCCACACCATTACTCGTAGCCCCCAACCTCAACTAAAAAAAGAAGAGTTTAACCAAATAATAGACCTGTTCGGAAACTAAATATGTTGTGTTGTTGTTTTAAAGTTTAGATTAAGAAAATTATGTGCGTTTTGGTGGTAAGATGTGATAAATAATCGAGAACGTATTGATTGTCTG
>JAITCR010000088.1 GCA_031282985.1 Nitrososphaerota archaeon
CTCGGCATTTAGTTTTGTCTACGTCTACTCCAACATATCGTGTCATTTTTTCATAGTTCTTGCTGGTTTCAGGTGGCAATCTCTCATTCGGGCGATTAGTTTGCCCAGTTCTTTTAGCCACTCAGGTTAAGCTCAGTCTATTTAACGGTCGATTTGACCAAGCAAGTGTCGGACTAACCAGCAAGTAAACTATAAACCGCATCTTTCATAAAGTCTATTTAGTAACAATTTACTACATAACCATAAACTTGACAGAACCAAAAAGCTACACCTTAAATATTTAGATGCTACAAGATAGGTAAATAAAAGGAGAATCTCAATGGAGCTAAGTGCATATTTCACAATATTACAATATATCCTAATGGGTGCAACAGCAGTTGCTATAGCGTTAATCTTCCTTTACGTCTATCATGTCAGTAAAGAAAATGAAGACACAGAAGAAGCAGAGTAAAAAATTTTCAACCCAAATTACTCTTCCTACTGTTTAAGAAAAGATAAAGGACAAGAACATTACAGCAGTAATTATTATTATCCTTCTTGCGAAACTGAGAAACGGCTGTTAACGAAGGCTAGAGCATTTAGTCATGTGTTTTTGAGTGCGTGCGTTTTAAATGGGCAGGCGAGCGGTTTGTTGGTAGAACGTTTAAAATTGTGTCAGATAGTATTGCAATAGACGCAAGCACTGTTCTGAGGTTTAATTTTATTGCGTGATTTGCAGCTATGGTCAGAGAATTTTTGTTATGCAGAGGTTTGATGTTAAAGTAGACTTTTTTTGTTGTTGCTTCAATTAAAAATGCGTGTTGTTTTTGTAATAGTTTTTTTCATTTATGTTACCAGTCCATATTTCATTTTTATTCTGTCCAATTTTTCCAACATAGGTCTAGCAGCTACAGCGAGAAATACCACTGTGGCAAAGGCGTGTACTAAATCGAAAGGAATGCCCTGTAGATAAGCGGCATAGAACATGGCATTTGTTGGTTGGTTTTGAAGCATCAGTACCATGGCAGGGTTCATTAATCCACCGTAAATGAGAAAGGTGGCAAGTCCGCCAAATGCACATAGAGAGAGTTTACTTCGTAATAGTAACCCTTTTTTGAAGAATATTCCAGCTAAAAACCCGATGATACCAAAGGCGAACATTTGCCATGGTGTCCAGGGGCCTTGTCCGAAAAACATGTTACTAGCAAATCCAGTCATAGCACCCACTAAAAAGCCTGCCTCACCCCCAAAAGCTACACCTGCAATAATTACTATAGCTATCACGGGTTTAAATTGTGGAAGCATGAAAAAAGCGACACGTCCAGCCACGCCGATGGCACATAGTACGGCGATAACAACAAGTTCCCGTGACTGTGGTTTTCTGCGTTCAAATACTATCATAAAGGGTAGTATGGTTTCTAAAATTATCAGCAGTGATATGAAATAGTAGTTATGGTCACCAAGGTAAAACATGCCAGCATATATAGTTAGTGGGATTGCCAGTAGAATCATTGTGGCAGCGGCAAGGGTACGTTTATTTAACTTATGAGATGATGGAGCAGTTTGTTGTACTGTCCACTCTTTTTTACCACGTCTCCAAGATAAAGCAGTAACAGCAACTATTACTTCAATACCAAAGGCTAACATTAAGCCCACATATTGCCATACAGCGGTGGGGTCGCTTGCCACTATGACCGCTTCGTTACCTCCAGAGATAAAATCAGTAAACCCACTCCAATGTTGAGCAGCAAAAATGACTGTTAAAATAAATGCAATACCAGTGGCGCATAACGCGCCGATTCGTGGCAGGGTTAATTTCTTTGCGGTGGGTTTTGGTTTGGTAACATCAGGTTTCTTTTCACCTATGCTATAAGTTCCATCGTTGTCAGGCAGTTCAGGCAGTGGAGGTGGTGTTCCACCCAGTGCTGTAATAATATCGTTTGCTGTAACTGCTTCTGGTAATATGTGGCGTACCATGCGATTGGCGGCGGAGGTGTAAAAATTGTTACCACTAAAAAAGGCGCGGGGTGGGTTTTCAGTGACGATATTTCCGTCGAAGAACAGGGCACAGTAATTAGCGTGTTCAGCACAAAATTCAACATCATGACTGACCATCACTACCGTCACGCCCGCGTTTGTCAATTTGTGCAGAATAGAAGCAAATACTGTCTTAAATTCGGCATCTATCCCCTTGGTTGGTTCATCTAAAAGCAAAATGCGCGGTTCTAGAAGCAATACTTTTGCCAGAGCTGCTCGCTGCTGCTCGCCACCGGAAAGATCATATGGATGAGAATCTAGCAGGGTTTCAAGTTGGCAGAGTGCCGTCATATTGTGTAATTTGTCTTGTTTTTCGGTTTTTGAGAGGTTGCTTTCTAAGAGAATTTCCAGTAAATCTTCTCGGACGGTTTTTGCTACAAATAGGTTTTGTGGGTTCTGTGGTAACACTCCCAGCAGTTTGTCAAATAGTTTACCAGATGGAAATTTGTCGATCTCTAATCCCTGTATTTTTACTTTGCCGCGATAGGGTTTATTTAGTCCAGCAATTAGCGACAACATAGTGGTCTTGCCCGTACCGTTACCACCAAGTACAGCGGTTAATACACCAGGGTATGCTTTGAAGGATAAGCTCTTAATTACATCTGGCGTGCTCTTATCATATTTGAACCATACTTCATTCAATTCAATAGTAGCATTATCTCTTGTGGGTGTGGTATGTGGTTTAGGCAGAATTTGTTTTACTTCCATCTGTAATAGCCATTCTCGTCCATCCCGTACTGTAACGGGACAAGGCAGAGTATTTTCTACGCCTGCCCACACACGCATAGGAACGGGCATTGCATGAAACATCCCATGTCCTTGTGAGCGCAAGGCCTCGCCTACATATGCAGGGGTTCCTTCGCAAATAATTTTTCCCTTATCCATAACAATAGCACGACTAGCCAGTGGAAACGCTTCCTCCAACCGATGCTCAGTGAGGATAACCGTTACGCCCAATTCACGATTAATTTTACCCACAGTAGCCAAAAAATCTGCTGCCGCAATAGGATCAAGCTGACTAGTAGGCTCATCCAAAATAAGCAAAGCTGGCTGCAACGCCATAATTGATGCCAAAGCCAAAAGTTGTTTCTGTCCGCCTGATAACTCTGCAACATTTTTGTAAAACCATGTTTGGATTCCGAAAAATGAAGCCATTTCCGCAACACGGAGACGGATAGTTGGCGTATCAAAACCAAGAGATTCCAGTCCAAATGCCAACTCATGCCATACCTTGTCTGTAACGATTTGGTTTTCGGGACTTTGCATAACAAAACCAATCTTTGATGCCGCATCTCTACTGGAAAGCTCAGATAGCAATACGCCTTCAAATAGAACATCACCATTTTTTGCCCCGTGAGGTGCAAGCACTGGTTTTAATTGCCGAAGCAAAGTAGTTTTACCACACCCCGAAGGACCGCACAACACGATAAATTCGCCAGATTTTACGGTGAGGTTAATTTCAGATAGAGCTGGAACCTCACGTTCAGGATAGGTAAAAGTTAAGCCTTTGACAGCGATACAGACATCTATACTTTGTTGATTGCTCGCCATTTTAAATCTCCAACTACATTTATAAGTAGAGGCATAGCGCACAGGGCAAAATACAGAACAAACAACCCTGCTTGCCAAACATCAAAAGCAGCACCATACATGATTGGCATATATACAAATTTCAGTTTTCCAAACACTATCCCAGTAATAATTCCCCCACCGCACAATAGCAGAAACAGCAGAGCATTCTTGTCTCGCTTGTCAAAACGATAAATAGAAAAAGCCGTACGTCCCGGCAACCCGTAGCCTCGACTTTTCATACTATCAGCAGTTTCAATAGCATTTTCCAGCGCCCATGTCACCAGCACCGATAATATCTTAATACCGTGCTTAGCCCGTTTGAGTATCCCACCGTTACTCACATCTCGTCCTACGCATTTCTGTGCGTTTGAAATAATCTTAATTTGTGCCGTAAAATGTGGTACGAACCGCAGAGACATAGCTAAAATCAAAGACAACGCAGGAATAATCCGCCCAAACAGATACACAAACTTGTCACTACTCATAACAGCGTTAAAACAGGAAAACCATCCAATCACCGTAATCAGCAGAAACGCCGCAAATACACCGTATATAATAGATTCCAGTGTTAAAGGGTTGCCACTTGGTAAATAGGCAAGTATTGTCACGCCCTGATGGGAAAAAAGAGGATTAATGAGCATTGTTATGATCAGCAGAGGTAGCATATATATCAGGTTGAACCGCGCAGCTTTTTTGCCTCTTAAATAAAGTGAATAAATCAAAGCACAAAACAAAGACAGCCCAAGGCAAACGGGGTGATTAATGAACATGGCAAAGCCAATCACCAGCACGAAATATAGCATGGAAACTGTGGGATGATAGCCTGAAAAAACGTCTTTATCCAACTATTTGTCCGCCTATCGCATAGCCGCCGCCCACATCCCTGCCTAAATCGCAGGTATAGACCCATTCGATAACATCGCCTTGTTGGAGCACATATCGACTTGCTCCGTAATTGGGGAACCAGTCGTTGACTTTATACATCCAGCCAGAAAGCCCACCACAGTCAAATTCGTAGAGATTATGTATACCTTGAATATAAGCTGAGTTATATATCGGCGTGAACTTGAACTCCATATGTATACGTTCTTCACGCGTCACTCGCTTTAGCACATCAAAAACGTTTTCACCTTCACTAAAAGTAACAGTCATGGGTGCTAAAATTACGCCTTTTTCTGGCAAAACACCCAACTTGTCCTTGTTAAACATGCCCATGTTGTCTAGAATTGTATCACAGCAAATGGACAGCGTGACTGTATGTTTTTTACCATTATCAATAGTTACATCCTCTGGCTCTACAGGTTTTGGTTTCCCCTTTGGCACAGAATCAGTTTCATATTTATCCTTACCGGATGTTGAAGAGACCGTTGGGGTTTGCAAATTTGAAACTGATGAGGATTCGCCAGAGCTGTCTGATGTGTTCAAAGAGTCAGTCGTGTTACCTACCGCCTTTTTTGGACCTGGCTGAAGTATAAAAGCGGCTGCCAGCACTGCGATGATACACACTACGGTAAAGCAGATTTTTGCTTGTCTTGTTTTCCAAAGTTTCATAAGGTTTCACTTCGTGTGTCAACTAATATTGAATTGGTTATACAACCAAATTATTTAAACGTAAACTTAACCTAAATTAATTATAAGTTGAATAAAATTACAGATAAAACAACAACTACACAGCAACAACAAACCAAGCCAACAACAAAAGAACAAAGCGCCTTCGGCGCGAATTAACTAGACACTACCAATTTGCATAATCATCAGTATCCCCTTCAACATAAACCAAACCACCCCCTTCATCAGACCCAGACACACCAACAAGA
>JAITCR010000101.1 GCA_031282985.1 Nitrososphaerota archaeon
ACAACAGCCGGATAACACAAATAACGACCAACATAACCAACAATCAACCATACTCAAACACCCCACGTTTAACATAAACATAAAAACCACCCCCTATACACCCCAAACAACCGAACAACAAAAAGACTATTCCCCAAAGAGCGGGCAATACACACCTAACCAACGTTAACAACTGACACTACCAAATACACCTCAACACATTATACTCCAAAAAAGAAACAGAAACCCACTCACCAGCCTTCGTCAGACCACCCTCGACGAGCAAAACATACACATGAGAATTCAAAGTCAACTCCCTACCATAAAGATGCAACACACAAACAACACCCGGCACAGCTCTATGCTTATCCTTGAGCAGCTGCTACATAGTGTTATTAACCGTATCCATAAGCACCTTAAACAAGCTCTGATCCACCTCAAACACCGCTCTGAACTCTTCAGACATAGTAAACACCACATGACAATGAGACACCACATAAAGCCCACCAAATAACTCATCAACCCACAAATCAGCGCATTTTTTACCACATTGCGAACAAATACGACTCTTACACGCCAGAGAGATAGTTTTGTTGGCGTTACATTCTGGGCATTTGTAAGTTAAGAAACCGTATTTGGGTCTTGGCAGTGAAGCACCTTTTCAACTTCATCAATTTTGTATTGTGAGAGGTTTAGGTTCATGACTTTGAACTGCTCCCAATTCTGTGTAAGCAACAGAATGTTTTTAATGGCAATTTTGAAAGTCGCTGCCCTTCAAAAAGAAGGACAACTCAACTATATAAAGCCGTTAACAACAAAAAAGAAGGACAACTCAACTATATAAAGACGTTAACAACAAAAAAAGTAGCCAACTATCAATTTTTTTGTTTAATCCCTTCAACAACCTCAGCAATACGACGTTTGCTATCAGCAACCTCAATAAGGTTCCCTGTTACAATGACATCTGCACCTGCTTGAACAGCTGTAACTGCTTGCTCACGAGTTCGAATACCTCCACCAACAATCAGGGGAGCATCAATATGTTTTTTTACGGCACTAATCATTTCTGGCGGGACAGGGTTTACTACTCCAGAACCACCTTCGAGATAAATAAACCGCATACCAAGGTATTGCCCCGCTAAAGCATGTGCTATTACCAAATCAGGTTTATCGTATGGTATGGTGATTGCTTTACCGACAACACCGGCAGTTCCGCCTTGGCCGACAATAATGTAGCCCATAGGAAGGGGCTCAATATTGAATTTTTTGATTAAAGGGGCACCTTGGATTTGGGCACCAATTAAGAAGTATGGATCTGAAGAGTTTAAAAGGGACATAAACCATATTGCGTCGGAGTGTTTACTGATACCACTTACATTATTTGGAAAAAGTATCGTGGGTAAATCAACAGTTTCCTTAATTGTATGAACCACAGCGTCTAAATGTTCTTGTGAAGAAAATGTTGAGCCGCCAATCATTATAGCTGTGGTTCCGCTGTTTTTTGAATTTTCTGCTATTATGGCAGCTTGGGCAAGAGTTATTTTTTCTGGGTCAATAAGTGTCATATGAATCGCTTTTTCGGCGGCAATTTTTTCAAGGAGATACTTTTCTATTTGCCCAAGCATATTATATATTCTCTCAGGTCACTCTTTTTGTTTGATTATAGGTGTACGTTTTAATGTATTGTACACACGATCAGTCAACATACAATAAACATCAACGGTGTCTTGTGCCTGTTTTATTTGGAATTCTTCTCTAAGGCTACAACTGCTACATTGTGCAATTGCTTGACCGCCTTCATCGCGGTTTATTTCAACACGTACAGTTTCTTTTCCACATACAGGGCACGAAAAGAATTTAGGTAAACGCTTTTTTGGAATGTGAACAACTTTTTTCCTTCTTCGCCCCATGAAACAACCCTCATTATTGGTACTATGCTCTTTAATATTTATGCTTGTCCTTAAATACTTGCCTACCAATCATAAAAATAGAGATGTATACGAACTGTGAAGTTGACACCTTCCGTATTAAATTTAGATTTCTTCGAAATAGAAACAAAAATTACTCGTTTCATAAAAGAGTACGTTGCCAACAGTCAAGCTGAAGGAGTTGTACTTGGGCTTTCAGGCGGAATTGACAGCGCAACTGTTGCAGCATTGTGCAGTAAAGCGTTAAAGAGCAAAAATGTTCTGACATTGTTGTTACCTGAAGAAGAAACAAAAAAACCAAAAGACATTGACGATGCAATGGCTATTGCAAAACAGTTTAACATTAAAACTCAAACAATTGACATAACACCTATACTTGAAGGCTTCTACTCTACAATACCCGCATATAATCAAAAAAACCAAATAAACAAAGGGAATATCAAAGCAAGAATTCGAATGGTCGTTCTTTATTATTACGCAAATAAATTTAACAAAATTGTTTGTGGAAGTTCTGACAAATCAGAAACGTTAATGGGATATTTTACAAAGTGGGGAGACGGCGCAGCAGACATATCACCTATAATGGACCTCTACAAAACTCAAGTCCGCAGACTCGCGATTAAACTGGGAATACCAGAAATAATAGCAGTAAAACCGTCTACACCAGCACTTTGGCCTAACCAATCAGCAGAAGAGGAACTTGGGATAAAATATGACACCTTAGACCTTATCCTCTACGGACTTGAAAGATTTATGTCAATAAATGAAATCGCAAACCAATTAAGTATTGAACAAGACATTGTTGAAACTGTTAAAAATCGTTGGTTGAATAATGAACATAAACGACAGATGCCCATAATACCTAAACTGAGTTTTAGGACTGTCGGAAACGATTTTAGGCTCCCAATACAAAATTACTAAAAGAGGAAAATCATGAAAAACATCATCAAGATAGTTCTTGCCCAAATTAACAGTAAAAGGGAAAATAAACAGGCAAATCTACAAAGATATGAAGAATTAACATTTAGAGCTAAAAATCAAGGCGCAGACTTAATAATTTTTCCTGAAATGTCTCTAACAGGTTATGTTGTTAAAGATCAAGTTTACGAGTTAGCTGAACAGATTCCAGGCCCATCTGTAGAAAAAGTTGAAGATATTGCGAAAAAAGCAAATATTCATATTATTTTTGGAATGCCCGAACTAAGTCAAAAAACGAAAGCCACACTCTACAATACAGCAGTTCTTATTAGCCCAAAAGGATATATCGGCAAATATCATAAAATGTATTTACCTACACATAGCGTCTTTGAAGAGAAACGTTATTTTCGTCCAGGTTATCAACCAGCCGTATTTGATACAGACATAGGCAGAATAGGGTTAACAATCTGCTATGATGTTTTCTTTCCAGAAGTATTCAGACTTGCCCGATTAAATGGGGCTCAACTAATTGTATGTATTTCAGCCTCTCCATCAATACGTAGAAATTATTTTGAAATCTTAACATCAGCTAGAGCTATAGAAAACACAGCTTATCTCGCATATGTTAACCTTTCCGGAATTCAAGAAAATCTACAATTTTGGGGTGGAAGTCGGCTTGTAAGCCCTACAGGAGACGTCATAGCTAAGGCAAAGTATGATGAAGAAGATTTTATTTGCTGTGAAGCTGATTTTCATGATTTAAGAGCAGCGGAAACGTTCATACCTACGCTTAGAGATATAAGGCCAGAGCTTTTCAGCAAGTTAAAACAGTTATCAGAAGATATCTAACGTTTTTAAATCTAAATTTTTGTGATTGTGACGGCCATAATCACACATCACAGTACAGTCACATATACGTCACAAGTCCATCACAACTTGTGATATCATGTCACCTCATATAAAAAATCACGTGATTTCTATGTGATATAGTGGTTGTGACTAAAGGACATCACAAAGTCAATTTATGAATACTTATATATAGAATTGTAAGAAAAAAATGTAATATTAATGAAAGCTAGTGAATTTTTGGCTGAAAAAATAAACACAAAACAGGCAAAGATGCACTAAAGGTGGAAAAAGGAATTAGCATGAAAGTTTAGAAAACGACAAAAAAGGAGTATAGTAAGCAAAATTAATATCAATAAATCAAGTCTTAAAAAATATTTCATCATCAATTTAGTCATATAATACGTTAAATACAAATATAACCAAGCCATATTAAATAAAAACGTTAATTTATAGGCAATTTATCAGTAATTTTAAAGGTTTTTATGGGTAATAAACTATAAAAATGGCGATAGTATACAAAGTTGTATCCATTTAACATAATGAAGGAGATGTAAGTTTTGACGTTAAAAGGCGACATAACAACATGGCTAAACGGAGCGCTAAATGACCCCATTACAAAAATACTGCTAAAAAATTGCCAATTAACCAAAACACAGCTTGAAACACTGTTAATCGACATATTAGCCGAAAATATATCAGGCAAACAGTTAAAATACGACGAAAAATCCAAATTACGCCTAACAAAGGCTAAAATAAGCCGAGGTTCATTTAATAGGACGTTAACACAGTCCAAAGAAAATGTAATTAAATCTATCTACACCATCTTGCTTTTAGGATACTTAGGCGTGTTTGAAAACTCAACTCTAGACCCATATCTCGAAATAGCAAATAAACTGAGAGATTATGTAGAGGCACACCAAGACATTTCTGGAAAGCAAGAAGAGATAGAAGGCCACGTAAAATTGATAGAAATCATCAGAGAGGAGATAGAAACAAGCCTAAAACGATTATCTATTCCATCAAACCAGCCATTGTGATGTCACAAATCACATAAAAAAGGCCAAATTAAACACCTTTTTCACCAGTTTCAACAAACTCCATTCAACACCAAATAAAGCATCATTAATTGAATAAGGAGTAAATTAAACTTATTTTTTATGTGCTAAACACGCGAAAATATAATTTGTGATCACGTAATTCCGTGATGTGTGACATCATACACCACGTCCAAGGAAAAAACCGCAACCCTTAAAAGATTCATGACAAACTGTGATGTGTGATGCAACACACCAAATCACGCGTTAAATCACAAGCATATCACATTGAGATGAAAACTTGAGTGAGATCATATTACCAACATTAATGGGGGTTTTACTAGTAACCACTATTGTTGCATCCAATGGATATTGTAAGAGGATACGTCAAGCACAAAAAGAATACGAACAAGCCCGTGATGCTGTTGAAGATATTGTGCTAAGTTTTAATCGTGAACTTAAGCGGGAATCAGAAAGACTTGAACAAATAGCGTTTAAAGTTGAAGGAAGCCTAGCAAAATCAGATACGGGACTAAGAAAAATAGACAATATTGAAAAAAGAATTTCACCTGTAGAAAGCCAACTTGGCAATCTTGAAACACAGAAAAGGACCCTTGAAGAACAAAAAATTACCATTGAAAAGCAAAAAAATTTACTTGAGACACAAATAAGTCAACTTAACAGTTTAATTCAAAATAACAACAGTTTATCAAATACTTTGTCAGGCTTGGATGTTAAAATAAAAGAGATTGAAATAACTCAAGAATTACTCAAAACCAGCATAAGTGGGTTTGAAGAACAAATACAAAAAATTTCAGCAATATCTCCTGAATTTAAATTTGAACAAGTTATACCTGGTGTACCTATTAAACGTGATAAAGCCTTATATTCATTAACTAATACTGAGGTGGCAGTATTAGAAATGCTATCTTCTGAAGGCGCAAAAACTGCTCCTGAAATTAAAGAGCGTGTTAGCCTTAGCAGAGAGCATACAGCCCGATTAATGAAAAAACTCTATGAGGATGGTTACCTTGAACGAGAAATAGGCAAAATTCCTTTTAAATATACTGTAAAGAAAGAAATGGAAAAAATTCTAAAGAAAGAAGAACACAGTACATCTTAATTAATGGTTGCAATTATTTACAACTTAAGCTTGCGGAATAAATAAGTTGAACGAAGAAAATAATATGAGGCAGTGTCCTAACATAGGCATGGGGACAAAACTATTTTGGGTTGGTTCGTACTGTAAAGATGTTGTGAAGTAGAGTATTTGAAAAAAGAGCACTTTGTTGTCTATCATCTCGTTGTTGTTTAATGATGCTGCTAAATCTGCCTTTATCGG
>JAITCR010000117.1 GCA_031282985.1 Nitrososphaerota archaeon
TCATCAATGAAAACAAGCTACTCAACATCTAAGGTTATTTGCAGCTCTTGCCAGTCTGGCGCTCTTTGATTACATCTGCTCGCTTTTGGCCATTTGCATGGAGCGTCTTTTTTTAAAAGTGTAACCAAGTGCTACAAGTCGTTTGCTAAGAGCTACTGGACTTATGTGTAGGTTGAATTCTGCGATTAGTTCTTTTAGGGTTATGTCTGGTGTTGTTTCTATTTTTTTGGTGATTTGGTTCATGGTTTGTTGTGTTACTAGGGATTTTCTTCCTTGTGTGCGTGGTCTTGGTTGAATTGAGCCGGTGCTTTTGTGTAGTTTCCATATTTTTGTAACTGTGCTTTGGCTTATTGCGAGCCAGTTGGCTATGTCTTTTTCATTTACATAGTTTTGTTTGTGATGGATTATTTTTTCTCTAATTTCCTTTGATGCGGGATTGGGCAATACAAACACCACAACTGTAATACACACCGATAGTTATATAGTTAACGAAAAGTTATGTTGCTATTTAACATTATTGCAAACACGTTCATAAATTCAAAGGTGAACTAAATACGCACAAAAAAAAGTATTAGTTGATTGGTTATCTTTGTTTCACGCATATTTTTTTGTTATACCTCTGCTTTGCGTAGGAAATCTTTGGCAGTGTTGAGTGTAAATTTGTAAAAGAGTATTGCAATGACTGTTGCGATTATGCCGCTTATAGCAGTAGCAATTAAGGGGTTTAAACTTAGGCTAGCTTCGGGTATACCTAGTAATAGAGAGATTATTGGTAATACGATGTATAACACGAGAGGTGCCAATATTACAAGAGCTGTAAGGAAGCATGAAACTAGGCTTATTAACATCCAAGATTGGCGAATCATACGGGGTTTTGGAGTTTCTACAAAGTCAGCACCTCTAAAACCAATGTTAACTGAAATAGCGCCTAAAGCAACAATTAAGAATAAGCCTTCCAAGAATGCTATAACTATTGTTGTAGGTGCTGGTTTATAGACTATTGTTCCAATAGTTCCTGTAATAGCTAGTATAATTAAACCAAAAAGTACCGTAAAGAAATATTTGCTTTTCACAAGATTTTTAGCACTAATCGGTGAGGCATAAATTCTCCATATTGCTTGACCCTCTTCACCTATGATGAAACTACCCAGCATGTAGACCATAAATGAGGCGGGAATTATGAAAATCATGCCAAAAAAGAACAAATTCTCAAAAAAGGGTAACTCTGCATTTGTTGCGCCAAAAGATTGCATGAACGGTAGTATAGTAAACACAACTGGTGTAATAAATACTGGAATTAGTTCTCGGCGTCTTGTGAATGCTTTTAGGTCTTTGCTTATTATGGCTGCTTCGGTTGTTGTAAAGCCAAGTTTTCCTAAAATGCCGGTTTTTGGTGTGTAAGTGCCGCTTTGTAGTTTTATGGCAGGGGGTTCATAGAGGCCGAAGCGTTTGTTTAATAAAACCGTTAGGGCATATAGGGCACTTATGAAGGCTATGGATAAGAGGAGGAAAACAGTGCCTAATAAGATGCTACCTGAGATGAAAAAGTTTGATAGCGCAAGGCCCGGCCAGATAAAGGGTATGTAAAATAGTGATCCTTGAATGCCAGTTAAAGCTAAAAAGATGTCAGCGCCACGTTGGATAAATAGCATGTAGATTACGTAAAATATGACAAAGAAGCCAAGTGAGCTAATAAAGCGTACCCATATGGCGCTTTTGCCGCTTGACTTGTGAACTGCACCCATGGAACGTACTTGGAGTATGCGCAGAATTTCGGTAAGGGTGCTTGTTAAGAATGCTGCGGCAAACATTGCTATTGATGTTGCTATAGCCAAAATGAGTAAGCCATTGAATATAGAGAATACTAAAATTACTGAGGAAATAAATAATACAACATCTAAGGGGAGTCCTAGCACGCTTGCGAGAACAGATGCTAAAGTGTGTTCTTGCCAAGTTATAGGCAACCAATAAGGTGCTTCAGCTTGCATTTTAACTCCGCTACGTTGGAGCTGGTAGAGCATACTCATAATAGCATTAATAATTAGAACCATTGTTGGAAGGATAACAAATATGCGTGCAGCATAATTTTGAAATTCACCAGCACCCATAGCGTCAGATAGGTCACCTGTCAAAAACCATGCAACACCACCAATTACAACACCTATCACTATAGATAGTAAATATGGCCAGTTAGCAAGAATACGGTTTTCGGCATATTTCGTAGGATTTACGCCTCTTAACAGACGACCTGATTTTCGCTCAACCTGTAAGAGGTAGTAAACATTTTTCCAGTTCATTTAACAAGTGCCTCAACAACAGCTTTCAAGTCTTCAGTTCCAGTAAGCTTGAGAAATATATCTTCAAGATCTGAACCAGGCAAACTTGCCTTCTGCTGCAACTCTTCCATGTTGCCAAGAGCCAAAAGATTACCTTTATACATTATTGCAATTTGATCACTTAACGCCTGAGCAATTTCAAGAACATGCGTAGTTATAATAGTAGTTACTCCTTGAGCTTTTAATCCTGCAAGTATATCTTTTACAATCCTCGCGCTTCTAGGATCAAGAGCGTTAAGGGGTTCATCAAGAATTAACAATTTTGGTTTATGAATAAAAGCTGAGATTAAGGCAATTTTCTTTTTCATACCATCAGAATAACTATTTATCATATCACCCTCTCGGCCTTCAAGCTGCAAAGCCTTCAGATACTCAGTTATTCTCTGCTGCTTCTCATCAGCAGACATACCATAAATATCGCCAATGAAGTCAAGATATTCAATACCTGTCAAAAATTCATAAATACTCGGCGATTCTGGAACGTAACCTACAAGACGTTTCACTTCCACAGGGTTTTGTTGAACATCAATTCCTAAAACATTAACAGAACCAGCAGTTGGCACAATTAGACCCATTAACATTTTTAAAGTGGTAGATTTTCCTGAACCGTTAGGACCTAGCAAACCAAAAATTTCGCCCTGCTTAATGTTCAAATTAAGATTATTTACTGCAACAAGGTCATTATAACGCTTAGTGGTATTTTTTAATTCAACTGCTAACTGGCTAATTTTCAACAATCTCCTTACTTTGTAAAACGCAAAAGTAGCTATTAAATTTAATTGAAAGCATGAAACTATAACACAAATGATAAACAAAAATTATGGATACAACATCAAAAACGCCATTGAACAATATAAAAACAGCAAATTTTCTGTTTTATTAAGCCATTAACTAAATTTTGTTAACGCGTCACGTTTAAATAAAAGATTATAGAAATCTGTTAAAGCAGACAGTTAGGCAATAAGATAAGAGTTAAACATTAAGCAAGCCTGATAATTTGAGGGAGCATATCATCATTTGAAGTTGATTTATGTTGCAATAGACGGCATGGGAGACCTTCCGATTAAAGCGTTAGATAATAAAACTCCTTTAGAAGCAGCTGAAACTCCAAATTTGAACGCATTAGCTCAAAACGGCAAAACCGGTTTAATGTACACCGTTGGCCAAGGAATTGCCCCTGAAAGCGATGCAGCAGTAATTTCACTTCTAGGCTATGACCCATTTAAATACAGCACAGGACGAGGAGCAATTGAAGCCTTCGGCGCTGGAATAGCTATGAAAAATGGCGACGTAGCATTACGTTGCAATTTTGCTACAGTAAGCAAAGATGACACACTGATTGATCGCAGAGCAGGAAGAACACTTACCACAAGCGAAGCTACAGAGTTAGCAAATATAACAAATCAACAAATTAAACTTGAAACATATCCAGCTGCATTTGAATTCAAAGCCACCTTAGGACACCGCGCGGTACTTGTTTTAAGAAGTAAAGATAAACCGTTATCAGGCAAAATATACAACAGCGACCCTGCATATGCCATAGTAAACGGTTTAGGCGTAGCACAAGCTAAAGTAGATATGTCTCTAAAAACAGTCGAAGCACTTGAAGACACAGAAGCCGCAAAAAACGCAGCTACCCTTACAAATGAACTTATCGATAAAACACATAAACTTTGGGAAGAACATCCTATTAATAAAAAACGCGCTGCTGAGGGTAAACTAAAAGCTAACATACTCTTAACCAGAGACGCATCTAGCACCGTTCCTATATTCTTCAACATCAACCAACAATACAACGCAAATTTTGCAGCTTTAGCAGACATGCATACTGAACTTGGCATAGCTAAACTTGCAGGCATGGATGCTACCCTTCTACCACCACCGTCAGGAAATTTGCAATATGACTATGATGTACGTGTCAAAACTTTAGTAGCCATGTTACCAAAACATGACTGTTTTTACATTCACCTTAAAGGCCCAGATGAACCAGGACACGATGGGGACTACAAACTAAAAACCCAAATAATAACAGCAGTCGACAAATACTTCTTCGGGCCATTACTAAAACAGGTCTCACTCAAAGACATACTATTCTGCGTTACAACAGACCACGCCACACCATGCGACCTAAAAATCCACAGCGACACCCCAGTACCATTACTAATATCAGGAAATAGCTTAGGCAACGAAAACGGCGTAAAATTCTGTGAACGCGAATGCACCAAAGGCAACTTAGGCCTACTTGAACACGCCTACACACTGATGCCTAAGCTGATGGAACAATGCAAAAAATAACACTTTAGTCTTTACTTTCAATTTTTTAAAATATAAAATTTTTGAGGAAAAGAAAAGTTATGCTTTTCCTGAGCTGCCAAATAATCGCATTTTATCTTTTGCAACTTCTTTCATTGCATCTTTAGCTGGACCGAGAATTTTACGAGGGTCAAATTCTTTTGTTGAATTAGTTAAAACCTCACGAACTGTTGCAGTAAAAGCTAATCTTAGGTCTGTGTCAATGTTAATTTTAGCAATACCCAACGCTATTGCTTGTTGCAGTTGATCTTCTGCAACCCCTTTTGCGCCATCAAGAGTTGCACCATATTTTGTTGCTTTCTCACATATCCATGTGGGAACACTTGAAGCGCCGTGAAGAACTAGGGGAATTCCAACTTTTTCATTTATAATTTTTAAACGGTCAAGGTCAAGTTTTGCTGCACTCTTAAACTTGTAAGCACCATGAGAAGTACCAATTGCCACTGCAAGAGTATCAATACCAGTTTTTTCTACAAATTCAACCGCGTTATTTGGATCAGTTAATATAGCATCTTTCTCTTCCACACTCCGCTCCTCTACACCCGCAAGCTTACCCAGCTCAGCCTCAACAGAAACCCCTTTAGCATGAGCATAATCAACAACACGCTTAGACACAACAATATTCTCTTCAAAACTCAAAAAAGACCCATCAATCATAACAGAAGTAAAACCTGCATCAACACATTTTATAGCTGTTTCATAATCCTCACCATGATCAAGATGCATAGCTAAAGGCACAGCTACCTCTTTACCCGCATTCTTTACAATACCAGTTATGTAACCCATACCAGCATACTTTATGACGCTAGGGGTAATTTGAAGTATAGCAGGAGATTTCTCATCCACAGCCGCTTCAACTATAGCTTTCACACTTTCAAGATTCTGAACATTAAAAGCACCAACACCATAACCGCCCTTCCTTGCAGCAACCATCAACTCTTTATTTGTTACAAGCACTTTCTGTTTCCACACTCCGATAAACACATTAATAATACTTAATTATTAATACAACAAACTTATTTAAATTGTATCCAACCCCAACAATTTTCACCAAACAACAAAACAAGATAAAACCAACCAAACACCACGACAAAAAAACTTTAAACACACACCAGATACCAACAGTTGAATAACAACAAAACAGTTAAGCACCCGAACGCACTCTTAAATCAAAAACACAGCAACAATGGCGAAACAAATGGTTAAACGTCTAATACTTTACTCAGACGGTGGAGCAAGAGGAAACCCCGGATCAGCCGCAGCAGCTTTCATAGCAATAGAAAACAATGAAATCATAAAAACCGATGCACACTTCTTAGGCACACGCACTAACAACCAAGCAGAATACGAAGCCTTAACCATGGCCCTAGAATACGCCTTACAAACTGGAGCAGAAGAAGTAACCTGCTACCTAGATAGCGAACTAGTCGGACGACAAATGACCGGACAATACAAAATAAAAAACCCTGAAATACAAAAACTATACCTCAAAGCCCACGCCATACGAGTACAATTCAAAAAAATCGAATTCTACAACATCACCAGAAACAATAAATATATACAAAAAGCCGACACACTCGTAAACAAAACATTAGATGAACAAACATAACAAAACACGTATAATTGCTACACTTCGATCTTTAAGCACCTTTATCTTTTTGTTATATCCTGATTGATATTTGTTCAATTATAAAGCAACGTATAACCATTTTTTTGATTTAACCAAAAGAGAAAGTCCTAAGGAGAGAAAAAGAAAAGACATATTTCTCACCAGCGAAATATGTGTAAGAGTGGAAATAATGAAAAGAAAGAAACTGTTTGTGACCGTTACATTATTGCTGTTATTAATTGGTTCAATAGCAGCCACAAGTTATGTTATGATTAACAAACAGGAGGAAGAGCAAACACAGTTCTACGTCGGAGTAACCTACTGCGGCAACTCTGTCCAAGAAGCAAAAGAACTCATAGACAAAGTAAAAAACTGCACAAATTTATTCATCCTACAATCGTGGCCTTTGTCGTGGAATAGTACCGCCATGGACGAAATCGGTGATTACGTGTTTGCTTCAAATTTAAATTATGCAGTCAGCGGCGGCACAGGTAATACCATGGGTTTGAACAGTTGGCTTAATACTGCAAAAGAAAAATGGGGAGAACAATTCATTGGAGTATACTACAATGATGAGCCCTGTGGGAAAATGCTTGATGGATCCGTTATTTTGGAAAATACAGTTATCCAAGTTGACGGAGGTGCTCAGATGAGAAGCAGGATCACAAAAAACGCAGGAGGGGCAATTGGTCTTGATGATAATGGTACACTACATATTTACTACACTGATGGAACCATTACCAGTAGTATGTCCCAATATAATACCGAGAACAGCGAAGCACCTTTCTTTATAGGCAGTACGAGGATCATGTACTATCCCAATGGAACTATTGTAGTATACGAGGACAATTTTGATACTGAAAAAAAATAATTGTTACACTCCAGAAAACATCACAAAATATCCAGACCCAATACCGCCTTATGAACAGGTATTAAAGCAAAATCCCATACAAACACATGATGATGTCGCTAACCTGTTCGTAAACATGAGCAGGGAAAAGTTGGAAAATCGCTTTTTGAACAAAACACAATTAAAGGAAGAGTCAATTTTGGTTTTTACCTCTGACTATGGACTTTACTGGTGGAATTACCAAAGTGGCTATGATCTTGTGCTTGCACAGTTAGGTTGGAACAACTCTATCAAACAAGAAATTGGTTTAGTGCGAGGAGCAGCAAATCTTCAAGGTAAAAGCTGGGGCACCATAATCACTTGGAAATATACTCAGCCACCCTTTCTTACTGATGGGGAGGAGATGTTTGAGCAAATGAAAACCTCCTACCAGGCAGGCGCAGAATACGTAATAATATTCAACTACTCCGAAGACCCAACAAACCCAAACACACTACAAGAAGAACACTACCAAGCTATAGA